>JBDTWV010000323.1:0-4048 GCA_040006495.1 Dokdonella sp. | reverse complement strand
GACGTGCCGGATGCCCTGCTGATCGGATTGGGGGGAATCAACAAGGTATTGGTGCGTCAGCATATCGCTCAGCATTTTCAGCAATTGCCCTATGTCCGGACAAAGGGCAGCTTTCGCTTCGACCTGTGCGGGCTGGCCCGACAGCGCTTCGACCAGGTGCATGCGTTTGCCATGCAGGGCCAGTCGTTGCTGCCTGGCGCGGTGCATTGGCTGGAGAGCCACCGCCACCGCATGGACAACAAGTACTACGCCTCGAAGTTCTATCTGCTGGCGGTCACCTTGCCGTGGTTGCTCGACCGTTTGGGAAAAACGGCGTTGAAGACTCGTCATGGTCGATAGAAACGTGAATGACAGGCGTCGGAGGTTCTATCAATCGCAGATGGTGTCGTCGCGGCTGAATGAATCGCAACCCGTCGTTTCGTGTGCGAAATCAGTCGCTGCCGGAATCGGCGATTGCCGTGTAATGGGTCATGCAGTCTTGTCATCTCGCCGAGAACTGAAATGAGTACGCCGTATGGGCACAATCGGAAAGCAGATTCCGCCGAGGGTGGCGGACACCGCATCCAGATCAATGTGTCGCCGCACGCGGGCGAAGTCGACTTCTCGGCACTCGACGGACACGGCGGCGGCCAGGCCATGCTCGATCCGGTATCGATTGCCGATCTGCTGCGCAATGGATTCGTCTACCCTCCGCATACAATTTTTCGGGATGTGCGGGTCGCGAGCACAGGTTTCGATCCGGCTCAGGATCTGCACGGGGATCCCGTATTTCACTTTGCCCGGCAGTCGGCCGCGGCGCAGCCGCGCCCTTCGGCGGACTCCGTGGACGATGCCCAACTGCTGAAAACCTATCACCGACTGCTGTGCGAAGCGGTGGCGCGTTCGACTGAAGGAATGCAATCGCCGTGGTTGTTGCAGAGCGGCGGCAAGGATTCCACCTCGATGGCCATTGCGGTGGCGGAAGTCGCGCCGCAGACGACCTGTATTACCTACCTTGGCGGAAACGAAGAGAACGAGGTGGAATCCGCCCGATGCGTGGCGCGAAAACTGGGACTGCGGCATGAGTCGCTGGTTTGCGATCCGGGCCGGAGCTACGACCGCTACCTGGCGAGTGTGCCGCGTATGCCGCTGCTGACGGCGGATTTCGCGGGACTTTCGTATGTCGACCTCGCGACCGAGATCGCCGCCAATGGCGGTGACGGCATCATCGATGCGCTCGGTTCCGATCCGTATTTCGGTGTGCCTGCGCATTGGCAAAATCGCGCGCTCGCGCTGCTGGCGCGTGGGCTGCGATTGCCGTCCGGTGTGCTCGAATGGCATTTTGTCGGCAACAGTTTCGAGCTTTGCTATGCGCTTGGAACGCTGCAGATGAACGACTTCGAGCGCTTCTTCCCCGGCTCGCGTTTCACCGATGCGGAGGTCGATGGATTGTTCGGCAGAGAAATCGCCACGCTGTCCAGGCACCGGCTTGAAACCTTCCGCGCCGACATCGCACAAGCCGACTCGATGGAGGCAAGGCGCCGGGTGTCGGCCACCATTCTGGAGTCCGCGATCTTTGCCAAGGGGATGTATACCGCCAAGGCGTTGTCGCTGCGTCTGGTCTATCCGTATTGCGATGCGCGTCTATGCGACTGGGTCTTCCATAAAGTGCCGGACGATCGCCTGATCGGACCGGGCGGTGTCAACAAGGTGCTCGTGCGCCAGCATATTGCCCAACACTTCCAGCAACTGCCTTACGTCGCGGCCAAGGGTTCTTTCCGTTTCGACCTGTGCGGGCTGGCGCAGCAGCGCTTCGAGCAGGTGCACGCGTTCGCCATGCAGACGCAGGCAGTGCTGCCGGGCGCGCCGGGCTGGCTGGAGCGTCATCGCAATCTGCTGCACAACAAGTATTTCGCCTCGAAGTTCTACCTGCTCGCGATGACGCTGCCGTGGTTGCTCAGTCGTATGAAAGCAAGTTCTGATCAAGCTCATATCGCCCGTTAAAAAGAGCGTCTTTCCATGGTGAAAAAGATGTTAGATCCATGTCGTCAGCCGTGGGCTCGCCCGCGGTTCGCTTGCGCCAGCCCGATGATCGCGGCCGGACGTGGATCGTTCAGCGAAGGACGCGCTAAATGCTTGTCTAGAAATATGGCCGCGTCCGTTCAAATCAGCCTCTCCCGTAGTGAAAGAACCCCACGAAATACGACCATGCTTTTTTGCGGCTCTCTCACGGCCGCACACATCTGATGATCCGATGATGACCAACTTGCAGTCCAAGACAAACGAAACATTGGACGTCGGCGGAACCAAGTCGCGCGTTCAGATCGCTGCATCGCCCTATCAGGACGCGGCGGAGGTGGACTTTTCGATGCTTGACGGATCCGCGGTCGACAATGCCTTGTTGGACCCGATATCGGTTGCCGATCTGCTGCGTAATGGATTCGTCTATCCGCCGCATTCCATTTACAGCAACGTGAAGGTTGCGACATCGGGCTTCGATCCGGCACAGGACATGTACGATCACCCGCAGTTTCACTTTGCGTTCCAGTCAGCGAATGCGTCATCGAGACCCGAGGCTGCTGCCGTCGACGATGATGCCCTGCTGGAAACCTACCATCGCCTGCTGTGCGATTCGGTGTTGCGTTGTACGCGCGGCATGCAGTCGCCCTGGTTGCTGCAGAGTGGCGGAAAGGATTCCACGTCGATGGCTATTGCCTTGGCCGAAGTCAGCCCGCAGACCACGTGTTTGACCTATCTCGGTGGCCCCGAGGAGAACGAGATTGCTTCCGCGCGCCGCGTGGCGCGGGAACTCGGGCTCCGCCACGAAACGCTGACCTGCGATCCGGGCCGGGCTTATGATCGCTATCTGGCGATGGTGCCGAGGATACCTTTGCTGACAGCGGATTTTGCCCTGCTGTCCTATGCCGATCTGGCTACCGAGGTTGGCATCCGTGGTGGTGACGGGATCATTGACGGGCTGGGTTCGGACGTCTATTTCGGCACTCCGGTCAGTCGCCGGCAGCGCCTGCTCTCGATGATGGCTTGGGGTTTGCAACTACCGCCCGGTGTGTTCGAGGTCGGCCCGGTTCGCCGGAGTTTCAAATGGTGCTATGCCCTTGGCACGGTGCAGATGAACCGCTTTGAGCGGCTTTTCCCCGGTTCGCGTTTCACCGATGCGGAGGTGGACGAGTTGCTCGGTCGCCCGATCGCGGCACGTTCCCGGCATCGGCTGGGACCGTACCGTGACGACATGGAGGCTGCTGATTCGGCGGAGGCGATGCGCCGGATCTCGTTGACCATCGTCGAATCGAATGCTTTCGCGAAAGGCATGTACGTCGCGCGCGCCATGTCGCTGCGCCTGGGGTATCCATTTTGCGATGCGCGCCTGCGCGATTGGGTTTTCCACCACCTTCCGGATGATCGTCTGATCGGTCCCGGAGGCATCAACAAGGTGCTGGTACGCCGACATATCGACCGGCGGTTCCAGCACCTGCCGTATTTGACGGCGAAGGGCTCCTTTCGCTTTGATCTGTGCGGACTGGCCCGGCAGCGCTTCGACCAGGTGCACGCATTTGCGTTGGAGGGCCGGACGTTGCTGCCTGGTGCTGCGCGCTGGCTGGAGCTCCATCGCGACCGGTTGGACAACAAGTACTTCGCCTCGAAATTCTATCTTCTCGCCGTCATGTTGCCGTGGCTGCACAGCCGCCTGCACGACGCGCGGCTCGGCGGCGTCGATGGGGAATCAACATCGTGAGACCGACGAAGAGCGTCGCGGAAGTATCCGATGCTCGACGCGGGTTTTTGCGTCGTTCGCTGCTGCTGATTCTGCCGGCGGCGTTGCCTGTTTTCGCACTGCCCCTTGCAGTCCGCGGTAGAGCGCTTGCAGCCGATCCGAATGCGCCAACGATCAATGTGCGCGACAAGGGCGCCAAGGGTGACGGTGTGCACGACGACACCGCCGCCATTCAGGCGGCGATCGATGCGCTTCCGGCTGCGGGTGGCACGGTCACGATTCCGGACGGCAACTACATGATCGATGCGACGCGCTCGATCGAGCTGCGTTCCAACA
>JBDTWV010000322.1:0-4070 GCA_040006495.1 Dokdonella sp. | reverse complement strand
TCCCGACGTGTTTGGTCCCACGCCTCTCTTCTGAACGTGCGCGTGGCCAGGATCTGACCCGTATGGGAGAACCTCGCGCCGGTCCTGCAACTTCGGACGAGGATGTCATCGCGTCGACGCAACGTTGGATCGAACGCGCCGTGATCGGCCTCAACCTGTGTCCCTTTGCACGCGCACCATTCGCCCAGCAACGCATCCGCTATGTGGTCAGCGCGGCGCGCAATCCGCAGGCGCTGCTCGAAGACCTGCAGCACGAGCTGCTTGCCCTGCACGCCGCCGAACCGACGGCCTGCGAGACGACCTTGCTGATCCACCCGCACGTGCTCGGCGACTTCCTCGACTTCAACGATTTCCTCGATATCACGGACGCGGCGTTGCGCGAGTTGGAACTCGAAGGCGAACTCCAGGTCGCGAACTTCCACCCGGACTATCGCTTCGCCGATGCCGCGGACGACGCGATCGAGAATTGCACAAACCGCTCGCCGTACCCGATCCTGCACCTGCTGCGCGAATCCAGCGTCGACGCCGCCATCGGATCGGGTATCGACACCGACGCGATCTACGAGCGCAACATCGAGACCCTGCGCAAACTTGGGACAGCTGGTTGGCGCGCGCTGTGGAAAGACGAGTAGCCCGTGGCGAGCGCCAGGATGTGGCTGCGGCTGTTCCACGATCGCGGCAAAGCGATTAGGATTTGCGTTGCGACAGTGACCTGATCGCGGCGCACAGGTCACAATGCGCGCACCTATCCATCAAACCCCAGAGGAGAGCGCCATGAAAGGCATGAACCAGAAGAAAACCGACAAGAAGAAGCCCGAGAAGACGATGAAGGAAAAGAAAGCCGAGAAGACCGCCAAGAAAGCAGCCAAGCGCTGATTTTTCATCGCGTACCGCTGGATTATTCCGATGCCGCCTCGCTCGCGAACACCGCCAGCATCGCGGCATAGGGTTTGACCATGAACGCCGGGGCGCCCGCGTAGCCATCTGACTTCGTATAGATGCGTGAAAGGGTTCCGTCGAGATACAGCGCATCACGGCAGCCGAGTCGATCGCGGAACAAACGCGCGAACGCGTGGAACGTCACCGGCGCCTCGCTGACCGCGAAGATCACCCGCTGCGCGGTTCTCGCGCAAACGCCGCTGCGCCATTTGAGACTGTCCGACGTTTCGTCAAAATTCGGGTTGATTGCGCCGTCGATGACCAGCATCGGACCGGATTGGGTCGCCAGCCGTGCATCGATGGCCCTCTCGCGCCACGTGGAAGTCGTCACTACGCCGGCCCGATTGTGTTTGTCGACATAGAACACGCCATTGGGCTGGATAGAGAAGTTGCCCGCACGCGCCGCCCCAAGCGTTGTGTTCAACGGCCGCTGCGTGCTGCCGCTTTCGATATACAAACCGAGCGGTCGGAACGAACGATCGTAGATACCGGCATTGGTCGCGAAAAGCAGTTCGCGCCCCTGCATGGCCCCCCAATCGCGCAAGCGTTCGATGCTGGACAGCGGCTGCGAGTCGGCATCGCGCCAGTGCGATTCGAGTACGTCTCGGGCCAGATCGAGTTCGACGACGCTGTACGCGCCATCCCCCAGGTTGACTGACCGCGTTTCGAGCGCGGCAGCGGACGATGCCGCAGCGAATCCAATCAGCGCGACACCCAGGAACGTTGCAGGAAATCCGGTCATGTCGTGATTGTCACCCAAGTGCGCGGCGATTCGATGAACGAACGGCACAATCAGCGCTCAAGTGCGTCGAAACGGTCGCGACCGCGACGGCGACCCAAGGCCGAGAACGTGCGCCGGGTTCGTGCGTATCGTAAAAAAGCGAACCAGCCAGCGCAACCATGCCGCCCTGTGCACGCGGGCTTGCCGGGCTCTGGCTACAATGAGCGGCATCGCCACCACCAGCATCGGACCATGCCCTCCTTCGACGTAATTTCGGAAGTCGACAAGCACGAACTGACCAACGCGGTCGACCAAGCCAATCGAGAACTCTCGACCCGGTTCGACTTCAAGGGCAGCGACGCGCGCTTCGAACTCAATGATGCCGTCATCACGCAGATCGCGCCGAGCGATTTCCAGCTCAAGCAGATGATCGACATCCTGCGCCAGCGTCTGACCGCACGCAGCATCGATGTGCGCTGTCTCGACGTCGCCGAACCGGAAATCAACCTCGCGACCGCCAAGCAGAAAATCACAGTCAAGCAAGGCATCGAGCAAGCCGTCGCAAAGAAAATCGTCGCCGAGATCAAGGCTGCCAAGCTCAAGGTCGAAACGCAGATCAATGGGGACAAACTGCGCATCACCGGCAAGAAGCGCGACGACTTGCAAACGGCGATGGCACTGCTGCGCAAGAGCGAACTCGATGTGCCCCTGCAGTTTGACAATTTCCGCGATTAGACCGCGCGACGTCCAAGACTGTTGGGCTGAGGTATCGAAGCACGCACCGTGCGATGCTGCATGGATTCACCCGTCGCTACCGCACGGCGAACGGTTCTCGCGTGCGTTGAGGCAAACGGCCTACGCTGGGCGTGAGACTTGGAATATCCGCGCCGTTTCAGCGTCACCCAATGCTCGCCATTCGCCCACCGGCAACTCGCCGAGTGTCAGTCCACCGACCGACACGCGATGCAGCGTCTCGACGTGGTTGCCGACTGCGGCGAACATGCGCCGCACCTGGTGATAACGGCCTTCGCTGACCCCGATGCTGGCCTTGCGCGGGCCGAGTACGGTCAGCACCGCTGGTATGAGCGGGGTTTTCTCCGATTCAAGCATCAACGTGCCGCTCGCAAACGTCGCACCCTCGTCGCCGCGCAGATCCTCGGCAAGCGTCGCCTCATAGACCTTCGCGATTCGCGAGCGCGGCGAGATGATCCGGTGCAGCAACGCGCCATCGTCGGTAAACAACAAAAGCCCGGATGTCTCGCGGTCCAGTCTGCCCACACTCGACAGCAACGGATCACGCAGGCGATAGCGTGGCGGCAAAAGGTCGTAAACGATGCGGCCAGCGTCCTTGGTCGCGCAGGTCACGCCGGTCGGTTTATGCAGCATCAGCACGATGCCCGCCGGCGGATCGAGCGGCTCGCCGTCGATGCGGATCTGCGCGTGTTCGACCTTGTCGTCGGCGTACAGCACATCGCCATCGGGCGCTGTAATCAAACCTTCGCGGAACATCCTCGCGACCTCGCGGCGGCTGCCATAGCCAAGGTTGGCGATCAACTTCACTATCTTCATTTGCTGGCCTCGATGATCTTGAATCCATCCTGCACGATGACGCTGCGCACCGCGGAAAAATGCGCTGAGAGGATAGCCTCGTACGGAAGATGGCGATTGGCGACGAGCCACAGGCGGCCGTCCGGCGCGAGGGCATTGGCGGCGGCGACGATGAACGCCTGGCCCAGTTCGGGTTGATCCGCACGGCCCTGGTGGAACGGCGGGTTGCTGACGATCACGTCGTAGGTATCACGCAGGCCACGCGTGACGTCATGCCAGAAATACTCGATGGCAACCGCGCTTGTGCGCGCCACGTTCGCAAGATTGAGCCGGGCCGACACCAGTGCGCGCGACTCCGCCTCGTAGAGATCGATCGCTGTCACCCGCGGACAGCGACGCAGCAGCTCGGCAGCCAAATAGCCGTAGCCTGCACCGAGATCGGCGCAGCGTCCCGCCAGCGTCGCCGGCAACTGCATTGCGAGCAGCGCGGACGCGCTGTCGACGCGATCCCAGGCAAACAGGCCCGGCACGCTGAAGAACTGCCTGTCGGCAATCGGCTGTGGCGTGTCCAGCGCGGCCCACTCGTCGACGAGCGCCCAGTCGATCGCCGCTGCCGCCAGCGACGTCCAGAACACCCGGCATTTGTGTTTCGACAGGCTGGACACGCAGCCTGCGAGCCGTTCTAGATCGCCCTGTGCGGAGCGCGCACCGGCATTGTTCGCGACGCTCGCGACAACAGCGCCATCGGGTGCGGCCGCACGCAGCGCACGCGCAAGCAACGCCCGCGACTCCTCGCGCTGGCGCGGTCCCAGCACCAGCACTACTGGCGTCTGCGCCGAGGGCGCCGCTGCGTCGACAGCCT
>JBDTWV010000321.1:0-4072 GCA_040006495.1 Dokdonella sp. | reverse complement strand
ACGCTGGCCGGAGAACTCGGCGCACATGGCATCACGGTCAACAACGTATTGCCCGGCTACACACAAACCCAGCGGCTGGAGCAGATCCTGGTCGAGCGCGCCAAGGCGACCGGCAAGGACGTCGCCGAGATTGAACGGGCGATGTTGGCCACGGTGCCGGCGGGGCGCTTCGCGAAACCGGCCGAGATCGCCAACGTGATCGCCTTCCTCGCAACGCCGGCCGCGGCCTATGTCAATGGCGTGAATATCCCGGTCGACGGCGGTCGCACGCTGTCGCTGTGATGGCACTTGCCGAATCCAGCGTGGGCGAGGCGCCGCCGATGATTGTCAATATCGCGGCTTACCACTTCACGCCGATCGAGGATCCCGCAGCGCTGACTACGTCGTTGCGCGAGTGCGCCGCAGCCGCTGCATTGCGCGGCACGGTGCTGGTCGCGAGCGAAGGGGTGAATATCTTTCTCGCTGGCACGGCGATTTCGATCGCCCAGTTCGTGGCGAAACTGCGTGCCGATCCACGGCTCGCCGATATCGCGATCAAGGAAAGTCGCAGCGAAACGCAGCCGTTCGCGCGCCTCAAGGTCAAACACAAACGCGAGATCATCGCGTTCCGCCGCGAAGATGTGTCGCCGCTGGGCGGGCGCGCACCAAGCGTGGCACCCGCTACCCTCGCCCGCTGGATCGCGCAAGGCCATGACGACGTCGGCAAGCCGCTCGTCCTGCTCGACACGCGCAACCGCGAGGAGGTCCGCCACGGAACGTTTGCCGGCGCACTGACCCTGCCAATCGACAACTTCACCGACCTGCCCAATGCCGTCGCCGCCCATCGCGAAGCGCTTGCCAACGCGACCGTGGTCAGCTTCTGCACCGGCGGCATCCGCTGCGAAAAAGCGGCCTTGTGGATGCAGGCCAACGACATGGGCAACGTGCTGCAGCTCGATGGCGGCATCCTCGGCTATTTTGAACAGGTTGGCGGTTACGGCTACAACGGTGGTTGCTTCGTGTTCGACGAGCGCGCCGCGCTCGACGCGAACTTGCGACCGATCGCCCCGAGCCTTCGCCAGCACGAGAGTGGGCTCGAATGACGGCATCGCCAGCTGAATGCTCTAAGCTGCACACGATGACCCCAGCGCTCATTCTCGCCAATCTGATCGATGGCCGGCTGCAGGCACCCCGTGCGGGTGGCTATCTCGATATCTTCGAGCCTGCTACTGGCACCGTCTTCGCGCGTTGTCCGGATTCCGATGGCACTGACGTCGATGCCGCCATCGCGGCAGCGGCTCGCGCGTTTCCTGGTTGGTCGGGCACCTCTGCCGAAGAGCGCGCCCGTTTGCTCGGTCGCCTCGCCGACCTGGTCGAACGCGATCTCGACGAACTCGCCGAACTCGAATCGCGCGATTGCGGCAAACCGGTCAAGCTCGCGCGCAGCCTGGACATCCCGCGCGCGGTCGCCAACCTGCGCTTCTTCGCTGCGGCAATCACACAGTGGGCGAGTGACACGCACGCGACGGACGCGCGCACGCTGAACTACACGTTGCGCCAGCCGCTCGGCGTGGTTGCCTGCATTTCGCCGTGGAACCTGCCGCTATACCTGTTCACGTGGAAGATCGCGCCCGCACTCGCAGCGGGCAACACGGTCGTCGCCAAACCCTCGGAAATCACGCCGTGCACGGCAGCACATCTGGGCGCGCTCGCGATCGAGGCCGGCTTTCCGGCCGGCGTACTGAACATCGTGCAGGGCACCGGTCCCGGCGTCGGCCAGGCGCTGGTCGAGCATCCGCAGGTCAAGGCGATCTCGTTCACCGGCAGCACGCGTACCGGCCAGTTGATCGCGGCAGCGGCCGCGCCGATGTTCAAGAAAGTATCGCTCGAAATGGGCGGCAAAAATCCCGCAATCGTGTTCGCTGACGCGGATCTGTCCGATGTGAATCTCGACACGATCGTGCGCTCCGGCTTCGCCAACCAGGGCGAGATCTGCCTGTGCGGTTCGCGCCTGCTGGTTGAGCGATCAATCTACGATGACTTCAAGGAATGTTATCTGGAGCGCGTGCGCAACTTGCGCGTGGGCGACCCGGACAATGCAACGAGCGACCTCGGCGCGCTGGTATCCAAGGTGCACCACGACAAGGTCCTCGGCTGCATCGAGCGCGCACGCGGCGAAGGTGGCCAGGTTCTGTGCGGCGGCGAAGCGGTTACGTTGCAAGGCCGCTGCGCGGACGGCTGGTTCGTCGCGCCGACCGTCATCGAAGGCCTGTCCAACAACACCGCGACCAACCAGGAAGAAATCTTCGGTCCGGTGGTCACCCTGATTCCGTTCGACACCGAAGAAGAAGCCCTCGCGATCGCGAATGGCACTGACTACGGCCTGGCTGCCTCGCTATGGACGACGAATCTGGATCGCGCGCACCGATTCTCGGCACAACTGGAATTCGGCATCGTCTGGATCAACTGCTGGCTGCGCCGTGATCTGCGCACGCCATTCGGCGGCGTCAAAAATTCGGGGGTCGGCCGCGAAGGCGGGGTGGAGGCCTTGCGCTTTTTAACCGAGCCGAAGAACATCTGCATCCAACTTTGCTGAAGGCCTTGCAATGCCCTTCCTCGCCGATCTCCTGCAACGCAACCATGCCTGGTCCGACGCCATTCGCGCGCAAGATCCGGATTTCTTCAAGCGATTATCTGAACAACAGGCTCCGAAATACCTGTGGATCGGTTGCTCCGACTCGCGCGTGCCAGCCAACCAGATCATCGACATGGCGCCGGGCGAAGTATTCGTACATCGCAACGTGGCCAATGTTGTCGTGCACACCGATCTCAATTGCCTCAGCGCGATCCAGTTTGCAGTGGATGTGCTCAAGGTCGAGCACATCCTCGTGGTTGGCCATTACGGCTGCGGCGGCGTGCAGGCGGTGCTGGAGGAACAACGCTACGGCCTGATCGACAACTGGCTGCGCCATGTCGGCGACGTGAGGCAGAAACACGCCGCCATCCTCGACGCGATTCCGGACCGGCACCAACGAGCGGCACGTCTGTGCGAGCTCAATGTGATCGAGCAGGCTCTCAACGTCGCGAAGACTACAATCGTTCGCGATGCTTGGGAACGCGGCCAGACGGTGCGCGTGCACAGCTGGATCTACAGCCTCGGCGATGGTCGTGTTCGCGACCTGGGTCTGCATGTCTCCGCAACGTCCCAGATCGCCAGCGCGGCTGCCGCGGCAGTCGCAATTGTCCATCCAGCACAAGACAACGGATTGCAAACGGCGTGAATTTCATCCAATGCGAGATGTAGCCGATGCGTATCATCCTGATTGCCCTCCTCGCTTGCTTGCCACTGAGCGTTGCAGCGGTGAACTCCGACGAGCCGCTGACGCCATACCAATGGGCGCAGGCGCAGAAAGTCGCATTCGACAAATCAGAACAGGTGTACGCGGATGCGCTCAAGCGCAACGGCCTGCTGGCCCAGTTCCGGACGATGCGCGATGCGTATCGCGCCGACAGCAACAAGGCGTTCCGCATCGTATTCGGCCAGTATCTGAGCTGGTACCAGACATTTGTCGGTGATTACATCGGCGCGCATGAGTCGTACTCGATCCGCCAGCTTCCGGCGTCCGACGACGCATCTTCGCCACTGGCCGTCGGCGAGCAGCCGAAGTCCGCGCTCGACGCAATTGCCGCGCTCGCCAAGGATCGAAAGGCCGTTTTCTTCAACGAGGCGCACAACGTACCGATCACGCGCACGTTGACCGTCGAGTTGCTGCCACGCCTGCGCAAGGAAGGCTTCACGTATTTCGCTGCAGAAACGCTATACCAGGCCGACGCCGATGCGCTGCAAAAACGCGGCTATCCGATTCCGGCCAGCGGCTTCTATACGATGGAGCCGATCGCCGCGGAAATGGTGCGCACCGCGCTCAAACTGGGTTTCAAGGTCGTTGCGTACGAATCTGAAAAGCCGGGCAATGGGGACATTCGCGAGCATGCGCAGGCGCAGAATCTGTACGATCGCGTGTTCAAACACGATCCGGCGGCGCGCCTGGTCGTCAATGCCGGTTACGCACACATCCAGGAAAACGGCCGCTAT
>JBDTWV010000320.1:0-4072 GCA_040006495.1 Dokdonella sp. | reverse complement strand
CGCCTGCAACGAGTGCCTCGCGCACCGCGTTGGCACGCTGCTGTGCGAGCGTGCGGTTTGCGGCCGAAACGTCGATGCGGACGTGCGCTGTGGCATCGGTTTTCGCAAAGCCGACCGCTTTGTTGATCTGTTTCGATGCACCGACCGCGAACGATGCCTTGCCGTCGAGGAACAAGCCGTCGGCGAGCGTGAGCGCGCGAGCCGGGCTCGTCGCAGCACGCGCCTTCGCTGGAGCAGCCGTAGCATCACCGGCCACGGCGGCTTCCAGCGCGGCTTCCTTCTTCGCCAGAGCGGTCGCCTTCGCCTGCGCGTCGGCCATGCGTTTGGACTGGTCGGCCTCGGCGCGCGCTGCATCCGCCGCCTGCGAGGCCTGCTCGCCTTCAGCACGCGCGGCCTCGGCGTCCTGGCGCGCGCGTTCGGCTTCCTCGGTGCGAATCTGCGATTGCAAGCGCTGGCGTTCCAGCTCGGCGCGTGCCTGTTCGACGTCACGGCGCGCGACGGCGAGCTGCAGCCGGTCATTCTCGCGCTGCAGGTCGTTGCGTTGATCTTCCAGCACGTCCGATTCGGCGATCGCGCGCGCGATCGCGATGCGCCGCTCGGTGAGATACGCCTGTTCCTCCCGATCGCGACGACCCGCCTTTTTCAGGTTCTCCAGCGCGGCACGCGCGCGATCCATCTGCTCTGGCGCACGCAGCCCAAGCACCGGGTCCGAGGCAAGGCCATCGAACTGATCGGACAGACGCTGGTAGTCGTCGTTGCCGCTGCGCGCTGACGCGGAGCCAAGCAGACACAGGGCCAACGCCATGGCGGCGCCCCCACGCAATACGGCGAGCCGGACCTTCATGGCTGCACCTGCGAGGTGCCGGACGACAGGTCGCTGTCCAGATTCGCGTTTTCCTGCTTGAGCCGTGCAACCGCATCGCGAACCTTGCCGAGGCGCGCCTTCGCGGCGGCCAGCTCGCTATCGACCGCCGATTCGCGTGCCATTTGCGCGGCGACATCGTAGTCTTCGCGCGCTTGCGCGGCCTGCGCCTGGTCCAGATGCCGTCCGGCCGCGCGGTAGTCGTCGGCCGCCCAAGTCGGCGCTTCCGCCGCTCGCGCCGCGTCGAGGGCGCGCGATGCCATGTTCAATTCGTCGACCGGCGGACGGGTCGGGCTGCACGCTTGTACGAACAATGTCGCTACAAGCACGATCAGCGCATGGATTTTTGGGCGGCTTGATGGCATAACTTGAAAGTCGCTCTATGACGGGCGGATTGTGGCGTATTGTGGTTACGCTGCGGTCGGTTTGGCAAATCACGAGCATGGTTCCGGCAACCGGCCAAGCGCACATCAGACAAACTCTGCAGGAATACATCGCATGGACATTGGCTACTTCCTGAAACTGATGACCGAGAAAGGCGCGTCGGATATGTTCCTGACCACCGGCGCCCCCGTCAACATCAAGGTCGAGGGCAAGCTGTATCCGCTCGGCAATACCGGCATGCCCAGTGGCATGGTCAAGAAGATCGCGTATTCGCTGATGGACGAAGGCCAGGTGCCAACGTTCGAGAAGAAGCTTGAGCTCAACATGGCGATCGCGGTAAAGGACGCTGGGCGCTTCCGCGTCAACGTGTTCAAGCAGCGCGGCGAAGTCGGCATGGTGATCCGCGCGATCAAGAGCGAGATTCCATCCGTCGAGCAGCTGCGCCTGCCGCCGCTGTTCAAGAACATCATCATGGAACCGCGCGGCCTGGTCCTGCTGGTCGGCGCGACCGGGTCGGGCAAGTCGACCACGCTCGCGTCGATGATCGATCACCGCAATGCCAACACCTCCGGCCATATCCTGACTATCGAGGATCCGATCGAGTACCTGTACCGGCACAAGAAGTCGGTGGTCAACCAGCGCGAAGTCGGACTCGACACGCACAGCTACGGCGAAGCGCTGAAAAACGCGATGCGCGAGGCGCCGGACGTAATCCTGATCGGCGAAATCCGCGATGCGGACACCATGGAAGCGGCGATCACGTTCTCTGAAACCGGGCATCTGTGTTTGGCAACGCTGCATTCCAACAACGCCGACCAGACCATCGAGCGCATCCTCAACTTCTTCCCGGAAGCGGCGCACAAAAACATCCTGATGAACGTCGCGCTGAACCTAAAAGCGGTCATCAGCCAGCGTCTCGTGATGGGCAAGGACGGCCACCGCCTGCCTGCGGTTGAAGTGTTGATCAACACGCCGTTCATCCGCGACCTGCTGCGCCGCGGCCAGATCCATGAGGTCAAGGAAGCGATGGATCGCAGCCTTGAAGATGGCATGCAGACGTTCGATCAGTCGCTTTACAAGCTTTACAAGGACGGCATCATCGAACTCGAAGAGGCGCTCAACCACGCCGATTCACGCGATGGCCTCGCGCTCAAGGTGCGCCTCGCCGAAGGCGGCGATACGCCTCTGCATGAATCAGAATTCGATACATCGGGCTATTGAGCGTCTTGCCACGCGCGGACATTGACGCGCACTGCTGAAGAAGCCGGATTCCGCAGCCCCGCCCGAACGGCTGCACTGCTCACGCGCGCTCAGCGCTGTGGGCGATATGCGTCCAGACCGAGCGCGACACGCAATGGATCGATCAGTGCTCCGTATCGCTGCGCGCGTGCCGTATCGCTGCGCAGCGGTTCGCGAACCTGGGTTGCGCTGGGCGTGAGTACGCGGCGCTCGGTCGTGTGGAATGCGAGGCAAGCCGGCTCGAAGTCAAGTGCGCAGAAAGCGAGCAGGCGACGGATGTGCGCTTCCGGGTCGGCGATCAAATCTTCGTAGACGCTCTCGATTACCGCGTCGGGGTTTGTACTCGATGCATGCCGCACACTGCGATCGAAGTCGCGCCAGTACGCGGCCAGATCGGCGAATGTGCGCGTATATTCGTGTTCGACCAGGCGCTGCCGATAGCAGGCGAGACAGGTCTCAAGAGGGTCGCGTCGGCAGACGATGATCCGCGCACCCGGCAACATCGCCCGGATCGCTCCTATATAGCGCCAGTTGTCGGGGAGCTTGTCGGTGAACAACTTTCCTGCTCCGCGCCAATGCGCGCAGCGGTCTAGATACTCGCGGCCGAGGCGCTGCCAATCGTCGGCACTCGCATCGACGACCCAGTCCGGAAATCCCTTGCCGCGCCGACGCGTTTCCGCAGCAAGGACTTCGGGCAGATCGAGCAGTTCGCCGGCCCCTTCCACACGCGAATGGGAAGCGAGGATCTGTTCGGTCAGGCTGGTTCCCGAGCGCGGCATGCCGACGATGAAGATCGCGCCGTCGCCGAGTGGGCCGGCCGCGCTTGACGTCGGCGTGGCGAATGCGGCGAGCAGCGCGTCGACCTGCGCGGAGAACGCGCTCGCGTCCCAGCGGAAGCGGGTTCTGGCGCGCTCATTGGCGCGTGCCAACGCGGCGAGCGCAGCCGGGAAATCGCCTTGGTCCTCGTGCGCGCGCGCCAGCGCGAAGCCCATCGCGATCCAGTCGTCGTGGCCCACCTGCGGGAGTGCCATCGCGCGGCGTAGAGCGTGGATATCCTGGGCGGTCATGCGAACGTTCTTCATGTCGGCGAGGCTCCACCATGCCATGCCGGCTTGCGGAGTCGTAGCCAACAATTTGCGGAATTCGGCTTCCGCGTCGGCGTTTCTTCCTTCCGCTTTCATGCTTTCAGCCAGCATCACGCGCGCATAGATATGCTGCGGCTGCAACGCGACTGACGGCAACATGCGTTCGGACCTGAGTTACAGCAATCGTTCAGGAGTACAAGCACCGTGGATGTGCGGATCGTCGATTTTCCCGAGACCAGAGTGGCGGCCGTCGAGCACCGGGGGCCGCCTGAATTGCAATACGAGACTACGCGCAGACTCATCGAATGGCGGATCGCCAATCGCCTGCCGCCGGACCGGCACAGGACTTACGGCGTTCATTACAACGATCCGCGCTCCACGCCGCCTGCGGACTACCAGGTGGACATCTGCGTGTCGGTCGAGCATGAGATCCCGCCGAACCCGCAAGGCGTTGTGAACAAAATCATTCCGGGCGGCCGCTGCGCCGTTGCGCGGCACCTGG
>JBDTWV010000319.1:0-4074 GCA_040006495.1 Dokdonella sp. | reverse complement strand
CCGAACAGCGCAAACGAAATGATGATGCGGGAGCGGAGCCTACGTCGGTAGCGCATCCGGATCGACCATGCGGTAACCGATGCCATGGCGCGTCTGGATCAACGGCTTGTCGAACGGCTTGTCGATCGCCGCGCGCAAGCCGTGGATATGCACGCGCAGGGAATCGCTGTCGGGAAGTTCCTCGCCCCACACCCGGGTTTCCAGTTCCTGGCGAGTGACCACTGAAGGTGCTGATTCCATCAGCGATTGCAACAGTTTCAAGCCGATCGGGTTGAGCTGGATCTGCTTGCCGCCACGGCTGATGGTCAGCGTATCAAGGTTGTAGACCAGATCGGCGAGCTGCAGCAGGCGCGTCTTGTTGCCCTTGCCGCGTCGGCCGAGCACATCGAGGCGCGCAGACAGCTCCTGCAAGGCAAATGGCTTGACCATGTAGTCATCGGCGCCGGAATCGAAACCGGTCAACTTGCTGTCGAGCGTATCGCGCGCGGTCAGCATCAATACCGGCGTGTGGCGTTTCGCTTCCTGGCGCAGCTTGCGGCAGACCTCGAGACCGTCCATGCCGGGCAGCCCAAGATCGAGCACGATCACGTCGAAATCGTTGACCACAGCCAGATGCAGGCCAGTCACGCCGTCACCGGCGAAATCGACGACGTGGCCCTTGTCGGCGAGAAAATCGCCGATGTTGGCCGCGATGTCGCTGTTGTCTTCAATGACGAGTATGCGCATAGAACGCTTAGCTTAACGCGGAATTCGCAGGGGAGGAGGATTGGCACCTTCGGGGTGGCCGTCGCTGCGCGGTGCGCGCAAAAGAAAATGGCCCAAGGAGGTGTCATTGGGGGAACACACCTCGCTTGGGCCAAAAAAGCTACTGCCCCGATACTGTAATTTGCCAGTCACCTGACCTGACTTAGGAGTGTCGAGCCAACTACAGTGGGACGAATATAGATTCGATCGAATTAAAACACCGTTAAAGCAATCTGTGAGTTGTGTTAATTGACTGGCGATGATCGGCATGGATGATGACACGCAAGCTCAGCGTCCCTCATCGGGGCGTCGGCAAATATGCGAACCGACCGACTGCACACATTCCTCATCGGCCCGCGAGTCCGATCCGCGGCCAGCACCTTGTGCGAACACAAAGGTCTGCGTGTAGCGCGCGGCATGATCGCCGGACACCGTGGCCGGATCGAATCGCCATTGGCGCAGCGCTGACGTGGCAGCGCGACCGTAGCCCGCATCGAATCCGTTATCGGCAACCGTGATGTCCCGCACGCTGCCATCGCCATTTATCGCGAAGCCGACTTCGACGCGTTCGCGTCCGGTACTTCTGATGGAGCGTGGATACGCAGGCGTGACGACGCGGATCGCGGTTGGGCGCACCGATGCGGCAACCGTGCTCACTCGCGCAGGTTCGACCTGGCTGTCGGGGGCCGGGGCGGATGCGCTCGCCAACGCGTCCGCGCTGGGCTCAGGCGCCTGGCCCGGGATCGCTGATGGCAGCGTTACTGCCGGCCTGCTCATGTGATCGCTTGCCGGCATACCGGCGCCGACAGGCGTTGCAGGACCCGTGGCAACCGCCGTGGATGCCGGCGTGACGGATATTGCCAATATCGGCGGCGGCGCCACGATTGCAGCCAACTCCAACCGAGGCCGATGCTGCTGCACGCCAAGCGCGAGCAGCGGCAGGGCTTGCAACGAACGAGCCGGCAGCCAGTCAATCGACAGGGAGGACAGCTCCAGCTCTTGGACGCTGCGATCGACCTTGAGCACGGCTGCGAACGCGACCGTCAGCCCCGCCATCGTCAGTACCCACATCCCGAAATTGGGTCGTACCGTAGCCAGACCGGTCGCTGGCATGCCAACGATGCGGCGAACCCGCTCCAGCAGGACTCCGCCGCTGGCGGCCAGCGCAAATCGTGCCGCGGGTTCGTGGCGCAGTTCCTCGAGTGCGGCCAGTGTTCGCGCGTATTCACACGGTTCGCCGTCGGTCACGCGCAAGACCAGCGCATCGCAGCAGATTTCACGTTCGTTGCGGACTTCGTTGGAAATCCAATGCACAACCGGGTGATAGAAAAACAGGGTTTCGAGCAACGCCTGAGCCAGATTGACCACATGGTCGTAACGCCGCAGATGCCCCAGTTCATGGGCGAGAATCAATTCGACCTGCTGGCGCGGAAAGCCGAGGGCCACCGCAGTGGGCAGCAGGATGACCGGCTTCAGCCAGCCAATCAGGGTCGGCGTATCGATGTGTTCGGAGACCAGCACCCGAATCCGCCGTACAAATCGAAAGCGGCGCGCGAGGGCCGCCAGCGCCGTTTCCAATTCGGCACTTGGCAGCGCGTGATCGCGCGCGATCCGCGCCAGAACCCGCCATTGGTATAGCGCACGCAAGGCGACGAGAAAGACCCCCACAATCCAGGCCAGCACCAACCACGGCAACCACGCCTCGAAGCTGCCCGGAAGGCTCGTGCCGCTCAAAGCAAGGGATTCCACGACCGACGTTTGCGCGCCGGTCGCGAATGTCTGTGCGGCCGCGACATCGATCACCTGTCGCTGCAGCAACGTGTAAAACGTCAAAGCAGGCGAAACCGCCAGCAATGCGAGTGCTACCAGTCCAGCCGCATACCGCATGTCGCAGTTATGTCTTGGCAACAGCAGGCGCGCGAGGGCGAAGCCGGCACCCACAATCAGTGCCTGCCAGACAAAATGAAGCAGGGTCCAACCAAGCGCCTCGACCAGCGGAGCGGCAGCAAGCAACGCTGTATTCATTTCCGCGGCTCCTCGATTTTGTCGAGAAGCGCGCGGATTTCCTCCACTTCTTTACGTGTGGCGCGTGGCCGACCACCGAGTGCCTGTAGCACCAGCTGCGACGACGAACCGCCGAACACGCGCTGCACGATGTCCACGAGAAACCGCTTTTGCGTACTTTCCTTGCTGAACGCGGCACGAAATACGTGCGCGCGTTCGGAATCGTCGCGCACCACCAGCCCCTTGCCGTGCATGATCTGCAACAGTTTGAGGGCGGTCGTGTAGCCCGATCCCTCGTCCCGGTACAACACTTCGTGCACGTCGCGGACCGTGCTCGGCCCGCGTTCCCACAGCACATTCAGGATGCCGAGCTCAGCTTCGGTGGGCTTGGGCGGGCTTTCGGTTCGGGTCACGAGAAACCTCTTGCTGTGCACGGTAAAGGTTTTTGGATGCAGGACCTGATGGCAGGATCTACCGCGCCAGCTCGAAGGATCAAGGCGCCATGAAGCGCGAACCCAATATCACGGCTCGCCGGGGGTCTTACGCGTCTGCGGCGTTGACTGACGCCGTTCCAGATACTTCTTGTCGTTGAGCTTTCGATCTTCCAACTCACCTGCCGTGAGACAGGTCTTGACCGGAACATTCGAGCCGATCGGACGCTCGAACTTGCAAACCAGTCGCTCGCGATCACGCTTCGCAAGGATCGCGTTCACCTCTTCCTGCCGATTGAACATCGCGGTCTTCTCGTCCTGCGACATTTTGTCGACCGAGCCATTCGCCGCCATCATCTTGCCCATCAAGTCGAGGTCGGCGATGACCGTGTTGCGCTCAACGGGCGTCACGAAAGAATAGCGACCCCCGTTTTCCATCTGCCCGCGGACCCAGGTCGAAACCGTAATGAACGCATCTTGCGTACTCGCATTGACCGCAGGCGCGATTTTTTCCGCTGCCGAGACCGGCAACGCGACGAATACGACACCCAGCAAAGCGGCCATCAAATGAAATTTCATGCTTGAACCCCTGTAGATTGAATGACGTATCACTGCTCTTGATTCCATGACATTTGCCGACTCGGTCCGCAGTGTGCGGTTCGACAATGGTGTGATCCTAAAAAGCCGGCCGGGCGTTGTCAACGATTACTTTCGTACTATATCCCTCGTCGTTTGCGCGGCTTGCGCGGCGTGGGAGCCGGGCGGCTGACCATTGCACTCAGGTGCTCGATGATTGCGCCCGCAACATCGACCTTGCTGGAGCCCTCGATGCCCTCCAGCCCTGGCGAGGAATTGACTTCGAGCACGAGGGGACCGCGCGCGGAGCGCAGCAGGT
>JBDTWV010000318.1:0-4085 GCA_040006495.1 Dokdonella sp. | reverse complement strand
GTGCTCAAACGGTCATTTCAAGCCACGCTCGGATTTTATCCGCTCGTAAGCGGCATTGATCTCGCGCGCGCGCTCACCTGCACGCTGCTTTAATTCGTCCGGCACGTCGCCAAGCTTGTCGGGGTGGTGCTGGCTCATCTGCTTGCGGTATGCGCGTTTGATATCGCCCTCGGCCGCACCGCGCGCGATGCCCAACACCGCGTACGGATCGACCTCGGAGGGTCGCGACGATGCAGGCGGCGGACGCTGCCCGTAGCCTTGTCCACGCGCTCCGTGTGCGGCCGAGGCGTGGCCCTTCATCGTCGACAGCCAGATCAGCTCCTGGTCGCTGATGCCGAGCGCCCAGCACAGTTTGCGCAGCAGTGAGAGTTTGGCCGGCGCGGGCACGCCTTCGGCGTAGACAAGATCAAGCAGCAGGTCGAGCACGATGAAGGCGAAATCGCGGCGGCCACCACACCAGGCCTTGAGGTCGGCAATTGCAACCGCAGCGTCGAAGTCCGCTTGCTTGCCGACACTGAAACGCTCAACCGCGATGCGTCGTTGCGCACTGTCCAGGCGCAGACGCGCCATCAGCGCCTCGGTTGCGGCGATTTCCGGCTCGGACACGCGGCCATCGGATTTCGACAATGCACCGGCAAACGCGAACAGGGGCTCGATGAAACCGTGCCCCATCGATGGCGGCTTCAGGCGGCCCACCGCGTTGTCGTAGAAATGCCCGAGCACTGCGCCGATCAGTATGCCGATCGGGTTGTGGAACAGGATCAGTCCGAGAATCGCCCCTACGATTTTTCCGATCACGCTCACCGTTCCGCCTCCGCGAAGGTTGGGCTGCAGCTGGCGTTTCGCACGCGCGTGGCGGCGGCGGGCGGCGCAACGAGGCGCGCTGTCAACGTGGCAAACATAGCGGAATCGCAAGGAGTGGGCCGCGGATTCTAGCAAGCGATGTCTGAAGCGTGCTTCAGCACCCCACCGAGCCGGCCTGGCGCGTGCTGCTTCCTCGTCCTGACCACTTCATGGATCGCCAGCTACAATCTGCGTCCTTGGCGTTTTCGGAACCGTGCCGTGTCGACCATCCTCTCGCAATCCAATCTCCCCGGGCTCGACCTGATCCACCGCGGCAAGGTGCGCGACGTCTATGCGCTCAGCGCGGACGAACTGCTGATCGTCGCAAGCGACCGGCTGTCCGCATTCGACGTGGTGCTGCCCGACCCGATTCCGGGCAAAGGCGAGATGCTTACGGAGATCTCGAACTTCTGGTTCGGCAAGACCGCACACATCATGTCGAATCATCTGACTGGCAAGCGGGTCGCCGACGTGCTTCCGGCCGGCACCGATCGCGCGCTGTATGCGAAGCGCAGTGTGATCGCCAAACGCCTGACACCGGTGCCGGTCGAGGCGATCGCGCGCGGCTATTTGATCGGGTCGGGCTGGAAGGATTACCAGCGCACCGGCTCCCTGTGCGGTATCGAGTTGCCTGCAAATTTGCGCCAGGCCGGGAAACTGTCCGAACCGATCTTCACGCCATCGACCAAGGCCGCGGCCGGCAGCCACGACGTGAACATCAGCTTCAAACAGGTCGTCGCGACGATCGGCGCCGACCTCGCCGAACAGGTACGCACGGCAACCTTGGCGATCTACGCGTTCGCCGCCGACTATGCCGCCGAACGCGGCCTGATCATCGCAGACACGAAGCTCGAATTCGGCACCGATGCCGATGGCAAATTGTACGTAATGGACGAGATGCTGACGCCCGATTCCTCGCGATTCTGGCCGGCCTCAGAATACCGCGTCGGCATCAGCCCACCCAGTTACGACAAGCAGTTCGTACGCGACTATCTGGAAACGCTGCCCTGGAACAAACAGGCACCCGCGCCAGTGCTGCCGCGCAGCGTGATCGACGATACCGCGGCGAAATACGCCGAAGCGCTGAAACGGATAGCCGATATCGTGTTGAGCTGACGGGGCGGCGCTAACGCGGCGCGTCTTTTCTTACGGCGGCGCGCGACGTAAATTGGACTCGCTCAGGAGACGTTCAAATGCGCAGCGTGAATGAATGGTTTGGCAGCTATGCCGCCGATCACCAAAACCCGACCAACCGTCTGATCCACTGGATCTGCGTGCCGGCGATCCTATGGGCCGCGATCGCGGGATTGTGGCTGATCCCGGTCTCGTCGATGATTGGCCGACCAGGCTTCTGGTGCGGGCTTGTGATGGTTGCCGCGATCGCGTTCTATTGGCGGCTGTCGCATGCGCTCGGCATTGCGATGCTCATCGTCTTGGTTGTGTTCGGCGCGTTCACCGAATGGTTGTACCGCGAACTTGGGCCAAGTGCGTTGCTCATGCTCGCGCTCGGCGTGTTTGTGCTCGCGTGGATCGGTCAGTTCATCGGCCATCTGATCGAAGGTCGACGCCCGTCGTTCCTGACCGATCTGTCTTATCTGCTGATCGGACCGGCGTGGCTGACCGGGAAAATCATGCGCCGGTTTGGAATCGCCTACTGAGGGATCGGCAGATTCGTCGAGGATTTACGTTCAGTCGCGAACTTCATCGATAGCGGTGATCTTTCCCGCCTGAATCGTGAAGGTGATGGACTTCCCGTCAAGCCGATATTGCCAGCGCTCGCCGACGAAACCACCCTTCGGTGTCTCGATCGGTTGCTTGTAACCGGGCTGCCCAACCCGTTCGACCAAGACGGTGGCACTGTCACCGACGCGGATCAAGCGCGATCCGACCCGATACGTGTCGAATGCCAGCGCAAGCGTCGAAAACGACAGACAAAATAACAGAATCCAGCGAATTTTCATGAGATGCCTGCCATCAAGCAGAGCCGGCGTAGCTGCGCCTGTCGCGTCGAAGCCTGCTCAAAAAGCGGCGCGGCGCACTCTTTTCGAGAGTGCGCCGCGCGCGATCGCTTACTGTGTTGGACCCTGAATGATGCTCGGATTGCTGACCTGCACGGCGTGGCCGCCCGTCACTAACATGCTGGCCATTTCGCCCTGCATTTCCATGGTCGCCGCCGGGAAGTCTGTCGGATCGAGGATCGAGCCGTGCTCACCCTGCAGGAACCGCACGGCACCACGAATACCGGTCGCCGATTGCGTCGTGCCGGTGATCGCAGTGAGACCGAGCGCGGCGAGCAGCGGCTCGGTACCCGAAAGCGGTGCACCAGCCACGCGATTCGGGATCACCTGGTCCGGCAATACCGTGCCGCCGCCGATGACTTCCTGCAGCAGCAGGCTTTTCGTACCGAGCAACGCGCTGTTGACCGGGTAGTTGATCGGATCGCCAGAGTCGATCACGGTCTGCGTGGCCGCGAAGTAGGCATCGTATGACGGTGTTCCCTGCACCAGCCCGGCTGCCGCGAGACCGGCATGGATTCGCGGACCAAATGCAGGCGAAGCATCGAGCAGGCGTGCGATTCCGCCGCCCGGGACGTTGATCACGCCGACCTGTACGTTCGGATCGATCGCAAGAAACACGGTGCCGACTATGCTGCCGAGCGACTGGCCAACGAAGCTGATATGCGTCGCATCGACACCTGGCAATGTCTGCACCGAGTGCGAAAGCTCGAGCAGATCCGCTTCACCCTGGCGCAAGTTGTCACGCGAGGTCAGCAGGCTGGTCAGGTTGATGAAATAGCTGCCCGACGGATCGATCGCACCATCCGGGCCGGGCGCACCGGTCGTGTTGTTCTGCAGGTCGATATTGAACGTGCGCTCATGCGCGCCAATCGCCGCAAATGGCGTGTTCCCGGCATAGAACGGGTTGGTCTTGTCGGTCAGTCCGTGCAAGGGCAAATCGATCGCAACGACCGCGAAACCCTGTGCGGCCAGCGTACCAGCGATCGCGAACATGTCGGTACGATTGCGCGTGATGCCGTGCTGGAAGATCACCAACGGCCAGCCGCCAGCCGGCTTGGTCTTGCCCGATGCCGCGTTGGGCAGCGTCAGCAACAGCGGCACGGCCTGCGTCGAGGTCTTCACCGGCAGCGGATTGCAGGCGGTGAGGTTGATCGAAGTCGGATCGAGGCCGAACGGAGCGCATTGGGCAATGTACGCGCCCGGCGCCGCATTCCAGTGGGTCGT
>JBDTWV010000317.1:0-4098 GCA_040006495.1 Dokdonella sp. | reverse complement strand
TCGAGGTCGCGCCGCCGGTCTTGACCTTGTCGTGATGGCCACGGCCGACGCCGAGGTCGACACGCAGGTGAATCTCGCGATCCGCGAACATCTCGCCCCAGTGGGCCAGCGGATGCAACGCATCGAGCGTGACGCAGACGCCGGCTGCGAGGGCCGCCACGTATTCCTCGCGTGGCGCGAAGTTGGGCGTGAACAGAATGCGCTGCACCGGCAGCGTCGGTACGCTGGCCCGTACGGCCTCGATTTCGGCGAACGACACGCACTCGAAAGCGAAACCTTCCTCATGCAGCGCGCGCAGGATTGACGGATGCGGATTCGCCTTCAGCGCGTAGTGCCAACGATCGACGGCGTCCAGCGCGCGCAGCGCACGCGCCTGTTCGCGCACCTGATCGAGCGAGTAAACGTAACGCGGCGTGCCTTCCTTTGCGAGATCGAGCAGCGCGACGCGTTCGCGCCGCCACCAGGTTTCGCGCACGGGCGCGACGACGTCACCAGCAAGTTCGCGCCAGCTTGGACCGAATACCGCACCGTCCTCGACCCGCAGTGCATCGGCGCGGATCAGCAACGCGTGCAGGCGTGGAATCAGGTCATCGACCAAAGCCTCGTCCACGACGAAGGTCAGGTTCAAGTTGTTCGAGGACTGGCTGATCATGTGCACGTCGAGCGCGCCGAACTCGGCCAGCACGGTCGACAGCTTGTGCAGCAATGCGCGCATGCCGCGTCCGACCAGGGTAATTGCCGCACACGGCGCAATGACCTTGACGCGACAGATCTTCGCGAGGTCAGTGGCGAGCGCGGACAACACGTCAGAATTGACCAGGTTCTCGCTCGGGTCGAGCGATACGGTGACGTTGGTCTCGGCCGAGCCAATCAGATCGACCGATAAACCATGTCGCTTGAATTCACTGAACACGTCGGCCAGGAAACCGACTTGCTGCCACATGCCGACCGTCTCCATCGAGACCAAGGTGACGCCCTTGCGTGCACTGATCGCTTTCACACACGGCGCGGCATTCACCGCGGCGGCACGGATCTCGGTGCCGGCCAGATGCGGCCGATTGGTGTCCTTGATCAGCAGCGGCACGCCAGCGCGACGTAACGGGCCCAGCGAGCGCGGATGCAGCACTTTGGCGCCGGTCGTCGCGATCTCCTGCGCCTCCTCGTAGTCGAGTCGCGCGAGCAGGCGTGCTTCCGGCACGATGCGCGGATTGGCGCTGAACATGCCGGGCACATCTGTCCATATCTCCACTTGTTCTGCTTTCAGCATTGCGCCGAAGTATCCGGCCGACGTATCCGAGCCGCCGCGGCCGAGCAACACGGTTTCGGCCTCTGCATTGCGTGCGATGAACCCCTGGGTGATGAATACCTCACCGCGCACGGCCAGCGCTTGCGCAAATGCGGCATCCGGCGTTGCCGGTACAGTCGCCGACAGATATCGACCCCACGCGCTCTGGTTCGCGAGCGGCACGCTACGCAAATGTTCGCGCGCATCGAGCCAGTGCGTCGGCAGGCCTTGCGTACCAAGAAATGTTGCCCCAAGCGTGCTCGACATCAGCTCGCCGAGCGCAAACACCTCGGCCTGCCACGCGAGTGCGCCCTGCGCGCGGCGCTGATCGGCGATCAGCTGATCGAGCCGCGCCAGCCAGCCGTCGAGCGCGTTGCGCGTGGGCAAATGCAGGTCAACGTGGAGCGCACGATGGCGTTCGACGATGCCGGTTTGCGCCTCGCGACAGCGCGCTTCATCGCCGTGTGCCTCGGCAATTGACTTGAGCAGATCGGTGATGCCGGACAATGCAGAGACGACAATCAACACGTTGCGGCCACGCGAATGGTGGTCGGCCGCGATGCGCGCGATCGATTCCCAACGCGCACGCGTCGAGACACTGGTGCCGCCGAACTTGGCGACGATCCAGGCCCGGTTGTGCGGCGGCACATGCACATCGGCCCGCACATTCGGAGCGGGCGCAGTCATCGAACTCAAGGTATGTCCTTTCAGGCAGATCAGCTGGCTGGGCTGCATTCTTTCGTGCGCCGCAGCAAAACGCAATTGGATATGTCAGCGGGGAACTTCATAGCCTTCTAGCAGGCTCTCCTTGGCGTTTCGGTTTGCCGCGATGCGGATACCATGGCTGCTAGGGCCCGGCATGCCCGAAGCGATGCTTGCGAGGGCTGACGGATGCATGCGACTCGGGCATGATCGGCGTCCAGGAAATCCAGGTGACGCGATCCATGCGCCGTATGCTCGCCCCGCGCTTGCCATGACCTCGCGACCCTTCGCGCAGATCGACGTGTTCACGACACGCGCCGGGTATGGCAACCCGGTTGCCGTCGTGCTCGACGCGACTGGCCTCGATGCCAAGGCGATGCAGCGCTTCGCCGCGTGGACTAATCTGTCCGAAACAACGTTCGTGCTCGCGCCGACCACTGACAAGGCGGACTTCCGCGTGCGCATCTTCACGCCACGCCAGGAACTGCCATTCGCGGGGCATCCGACGGTCGGCACCACTTACGCGGTACTTGCAGCGCGCCCCGACCTGGCCGCACGCGCGCGGCTGAGGCTCGAATGCGCGGCCGGCGTGTTGCCGGTGCGGGTCGAGGGCAGCGGCGCGCAGCGCAGAATTTTCGTGCAGGCTCCCGCCGCCAAGCTCGGCGTCGCGGACCCGGCATGGGTCGCCGCTATCGAGGATGCATTGGGCGCGCGACCGAAGGCCCACCCCGCGCCCTGCGTGGTCGACAACGGGCCTTTCTGGTTGATTGGTGAACTCGTGAATGGTGCTGCCGTCCGCGCACTGCAGCCCGATTTCGGCAAGGTCGCCGAGCTCACCACGCGCCACGGGGCGGTAGGCCTGTGCGTGTTCGGACGCGAAACCGGTGGCGACGCGGCGATCGCGGTCCGCGCATTCTGTCCGGCGGACGGAATTCCCGAAGACCCGGTCACCGGCAGCGCAAACGCCGCAATTGCCGCCTTCCTGCAGGCGACTCGCAGCTTGGGAACCATCGGCTTGCGCTATCGCGCGAGTCAAGGTCGTGAAGTCGGGCGGGACGGTTACGTGGATGTCGAAATCGATGCGCAAAACGGCGGCGTCGAGATCGGCGGCGATTGCGTCCGTTGCATCACCGGTCACGTCGATCTGGATTGAAGCCCTTGAACGAGTCGAACCCGCAATCCAGCCAACCGGCGGTCGGCTACGCGCGCCGCCTCAACGCGTGGGACGCATCGATGGTCGTGGTCGGCGGCGTGATCGGCTCGGGCATCTTCCTGACTCCCGCCTCGATCGCACGCCAGACCGGCTCGGGCGGCGAGCAATTGCTCGCGTGGGCGGTCGGCGGCGTGATCGCGCTGATCGGCGCGCTGTGCTACGCCGAACTTGGTACGCGCCGCCCGAACGCGGGCGGCGGTTACGTGAATCTGCGCGAGGCGTTCGGCCTGATCATCGCATTCGTGTACGGCTGGAACCTGCTCGTGGTGAACCATTCCGGCGCCCTCGCCGCAGTCGCGACCGTGTTCGTCGAATACGCGGCCGCCGCGCTCGGCGTCCACCTCGCCGATCCGCGCCCGTACGCGGTCGGCACCATCTTGTTTCTCGCCGGCATCAACTGGTTTGGTATTCGCGCCGGCTCGCTGACCCAGAACATACTGACCGTGCTGAAACTCGTCGCGATCGTCGCGCTGATCGTGATTGGACTGATCGCGCGCGGCGCGCCACCGCCGACTGCAGCGCCCGGGGCGATCAGCCCGTTCGCATTCGGCGGTGCGCTGATGCCGGTCCTGTTCTCATACGGAGGCTGGTACTACATCAACGACATCGCTGGCGAAGTACGCGAACCGCAGCGCACGATCCCGCGCGCTCTGATCTTCGGCATGCTGCTGGTCGCGCTGTGCTACCTGCTCGCCAACCTCGCGTATCTCGCCGTGCTCGGCCACGCCGGACTCGCCGCGAGCACGGCGCCAGCCGCCGACCTGATGCGCCACGTGCTTGGCGAACCTGGCGCGCGCCTGATCGCGGCTGGCGTCGCGATCTCGACGCTCGGCTTCTGCAATATCGCGATCATCGGCGCCGCACGCGTGTTTCAGGTGATGGGCGCGGACGGCGTCTT
>JBDTWV010000316.1:0-4099 GCA_040006495.1 Dokdonella sp. | reverse complement strand
AGATCGAATGCGATTGTCGTTTTTCCGCCGATGCCGAACGTTGCATCGGGGGAGCCGTCCGGAAGCAGACGCGCAATCGCCACGTCGCCATTTTGCGTCGCCGTCGTGCCGGAATCAGCGAATCCGGCCAGTACGATCCGGCCATCCCGGTCCAGCGTCATCCCGAAGGCGCCATCAGCGTTGCTGCCGCCCGCTCCGCCAAGATCGAAGGCCAGTGTGGCGCGGCCGTCTGCGCTGAAATCCGGGTCGAGCTGGCCGTTGGCGAGGAGCCGAATGACTGCCATGTCGGTATTGCTGGGAGCGACACGATTCGCCAAGCCTGCCGCCACAATGCGTCCCTCCGCGTCTATTGCGACGTGCAATGCCGAGTCATCTTTTGATGTGCTTGACGCGAAGTCGAAACCGACTGTAACGCGACCGGTCAGATTGAAGGTGGTATCGCGGGACCCATCCGTGTTCAGTTGCAAGATTGCGAAATCCGTACCGTTGGCCGCTGTTTGCGCGCTACCGGCGACGACGATGCGGCCATCGGGTCGCAGCGCAAGGGAATTTGCCGTGTCTGCATTGGTTCCACCCAGATCGAAGCCGTACACCGCCTTGCCGGTACCGGCGCCGAACCCGGTCACATCGAGGGTGCCATCGCTGTTGAGGCGCGCCACGGCAAAATCCGAGTTTCCTCCGGACGGCGTGGTGGTGCCGGACACAACGATATTGCCGTCGGCCTGCACCGCGATACCGCTGCATATATCGGCGTTCCCTCCAAAATCGACGGTGGTATGTCCATCGAAGCTGAAGGTGGTGTCAACCGCTCCATTCGCGGTGAAACGCGCGACAAAGAAATCGGTAGAGCTCGAAGGTCCTTCCGCTTCGCAAATCAGGATTTTTCCATCGGACTGGATAGCCATGCCAGCGGGGATAGTGGCATATCCATCCAGGATGCCTGCCATGCGGAACCCGCCTGTACCGAAACTCGGATCAAGGTCGCCGTTTGCGGCGTTCGCGATCAGGCTGAAGCCCACAAACCAGAGCCCGCAAAGAACGCGCTGGATTGCAATGCGCATGGCTATTCCCCTTTTGAAAGTTGCGAAACTCTACTCCGAACCGATGCCTGCTGCCTGCCTCGCATGGACTCACAAACGGCGATGCGGTTCGATCCTTACGACGTCCACAAATCAGCGCGCGCGGCCTCGATCGATGCCGTGCGCCAGCCCGACTTCACGCCCCAGATATAGAACACGATGCCGACTGCGGCGACGACCGCGAGGTCCCAGCCCCAAGTGAGGTAGTCCTTGCCACCGAACCGCGCGCTGCCGGCCCACGACAACGCTGCGATCACCGGCAGGTACGCAATCAACCACCACGCGCCGTGCAACTGGCGACCAAAATCGTGCCAACCGTTGCGCGCCTGGTAATAGAAATAAACCGGCAGTGCGACCACCATCAGCAGGATGATCTCGCCGGTCAACGGCCACTTCGCCCAGTACAGCAGTTCCGTCGCCATCACGAATCCAATGCCGGCCAGCACCGGCAAACCAATAAGCCGGAACGGGCGATGCATCTCCGGCGCGGTGCGGCGCAAGGTCATCACGGCCACCGGCCCGGTCAGGTACGAAATGATTGTCGCAACCGAGATCACCGCGGCGAGCGTGCCCCAGCCGCGGAAAAAGAACAGGAACAGGAACGACACGACAAGGTTCAACCACATCGCCGGACGCGGCACTCCGTAAACCGGATGCAAACGACCGAGCACCTTGGGTAATGTGCCGTTGCGCTCCATGCCATAGATCATGCGCGCGGTGGTTGCGGTATAGGTGATGCCGGTACCGCTCGGGCTGATGAATGCGTCGATGTAGAGCAGCATCGCGAGCCAGTGCAGGTTGACGATGATCGCGAGTTCGGCGAATGGTGAACGAAAATCGATGCCGTGCCAACCGACTTTCGCCAGCATGTCCGGCGGCACGGACCCGATATAGGCGACCTGCAAAAGCACGTAGACGACCGTCGCCAGCGCAATCGAACCGAGCACGGCAAATGGAATGCTGCGGCCCGGGTTCTTGGCCTCGCCGGCCAGGTTCACCGGGCTCTGGAATCCATTGAAGCTGAATACGATGCCGGCGGTTGCCACTGCGGTCAGCACCGCTGCAAAATCCGATACGTGCGCCCCACCATGGATTCCCACGGAAAAGTTTTCGGCATGAAACCCACTCGCGATCAATGCGACTCCGGTTGCCGCCGGAATCACCAGTTTGACCACCGTGATTGCACTATTGGACTTCGCGAACAACTTCACGCTCCAGAAGTTGATCAGGAAGTAGATCACCACCAGTACAGCCGCGATCGAAAGTCCGGGCACGCTGAGTTCGCCCTTGCCGTCCGGAAGGTGCATGTACAGATCCTGCGCCCACGCCCAGGGCCACGACGCCATGTACTGCACCGATGCCTCGGCCTCGACCGGGATCACCGACACGATTGCAATCCAGTTAGCCCATGCTGCGATGAAACCGACCAGCGAGCCATGCGAGTAGTGGCCATAACGCACCATGCCGCCGGATTCCGGAAACATCGCGCCGAGTTCGGCATACGTCAGCGCGATCGTCATGATAATCGCCGCGCCGATCACCCACGCCCAGACCGCGCCGGGGCCGGCCAGTCCTGCCGCCCGCCACGCGCCGAACAGCCAGCCCGAACCGATAATCGAGCCGAGGCCGGTCAGCATCAGCGCCCATGGGCCCACGTCGCGGCGGATGGCGATTGGATCGGACATGCGTGCGTCCTCGAAACTCGCCGCCGTGCGGCAGGAGGGCGCGATGGTCGCAGGTCAGACTGTAAATGTCAGCGGCTTGTGTCTGAATGCGCGCTCCCGAGCTGCGACAAGCGCGTGCAGTGACTTTCTCCAGATATCAAGTCGCCGGGTATGCGCTCACCGCTCGACTGCCGGGAGTTTGGAGTCGCCCGCTATTCGAAGCCGTCCGCGAAAATCAGGTCGTTGCTCAACCGCAGTACGACGTTGTCCCACGTTGACGCGCCGCCCGGCACCAGCACCAGGCCTGCCACAATGATCTTTGTGCCTTGAAACGCTGCACCGAGAAAAGCCTGCTGGTGCGGCGAACCGGTAGAAAAATCGTAAGTTCGCTTTCCGAATGCGCCAAAGCCATTGTCCAGAGCACCGTCGCCGGTGAGGCGCACCGCCGTGGCGTATTCGGCGGACGCGCCGCTCGATGCGCCAACGACTAGCAGCCGGCCATTGCTCTGTTCGATGACGCCTACGCCGCTATCCCCGCCATTGGCTTGCAGATCAAATGCTATTTGCGTCTTGCCACCGAAGCCGAATCCCGCGTCGAGTGATCCATCCGATTGCAGCCGCGCAAGAGCGATATCAAAGTTTTTCGTCGTCGAGGTGGCGCTGTTGGCGTATCCGACCAGCACGATCCTTCCATCGTGCTGAAGGGCCATCCCAAGGGCCCCGGCGAAGCTGATGCCGCTGCCTGGATCGAACGCAATGGTCGTGCGGCCGTTGGCGTGAAAATTCGCATCCGGCTGTCCGTTGGGCAGCAAGCGCGCTACCGCGAATTCGTTGATGTTGCCATAACCGGCATAACCGCTGACCACGATGCCGGCGCTATCGTCGATCGCAACGCCTGTTGCGAAATCGAACTCGCTGGCTGCGCCCGAGATACCAAATCCTAACGTGACCTTGCCGTTCAAATTGAAAGCCGAATCACGCGTGCCATCGGGTAACAAGCGCGTTACGGCGAACACATGGCCGGTTGCCGTTTGCGCATTGCCGACGACGACGATCTTGCCGTCCGCCTGCAGCGTCACCGATCCGGCATCGTCGTCGCCGGTGCCGCTGTTGAGATCAAAACTTACGGTCGTCTTGCCGGTGCCGGCGCCGAACGTGGTATCGAGCGAGCCGTCGGCATTAAGGCGAGCGATGGCAAAGTCGGAGCTGCCGGACACGCTGCCGGTGGTGGTTCCAGCCACCACGATTTTGCCGTCAGCCTGCAGCGCTACGCCCTGTGTCGCGTCACTTCCACTGCCGTTGTCGAAATCGATCGTTACCTCACCGTCGAAGCTGAAACTCGGGTCGAGCGTGCCG
>JBDTWV010000315.1:0-4109 GCA_040006495.1 Dokdonella sp. | reverse complement strand
CACCACCGCCCGCCGCGCCGCAATCGTCCGCTGTCTGGTCGAGGGGAATTCCATTCGGGCGACCTGCCGCCTGACCGGGGCCGCGAAGGCGACCGTCCTCAAACTGTTGGTTGAGTTGGGGGAGTTCTGCTCCGTCTATCAGGATCATGTGCTCCGGAACCTGCACTGCCAGCGCGTTGAGGCGGACGAGATCTGGGCGTTCGTCGGGGCCAAGGCCCGGAATGCCACCCGGTCCGGCGACGGCGACATCTGGACCTTCACAGCGATTGACCCCGACTCGAAGCTGATGCTGACCTGGCTGGTTGGTGGTCGCACCCCGGAGAACGCCGACTGCTTCATTGCAGACGTTGCCGACCGCGTGGCCGGGCGTATCCAGCTCACCACCGACGGGCACGGGATGTACTTGACCGCCGTCCGCCGGGCGTTCGACATCGGGGAAGTGGACTACGCCATGCTGGTGAAGACCTACGGCACGGCGACGGCTGGCGAGGTCTCTCAGGCCCGGAAGTACAGCCCGATGGTCTGCACCGGGGCCAAGAAGGAGCGGATGATCGGACGGCCCGATATGGACCTCGTGAGCACCTCGATTGTCGAGCGGGCGAACCTGTCGATGCGGACACAGATGCGGCGGTTTACCGGCCTGACGAACGGCTTCTCGAAGAAGGCCGAGAACCATGCCCACGCGGTGAGTCTCTATTTCATGTACTACAACTTCTGCCGCCCCCATACGACGCTGACCAAGGCGCGCCCCAAGCACTACCCGACCACCCCGGCGATGGCCGCAGGGATTGCCGATCGGGTCTGGACGGTTGAGGATATTCTTGGCTTGATGGACCCGAATCGGGCGATCACATAGATTCCGGGAACTCCCTCCCCATATCGGCGAGCCCGTTTTGACGAGTGGCAACCTGCTCTATTACGGCGACAACCTCGATGTGCTCCGCCGTCACGTCGCCGATGGGTCTGTCGACCTGATTTACCTTGACCCTCCTTTCAATTCCAACGCCAACTACAATGTCCTCTTCGCCGCGAAGGACGGACACCAATCTGCCGCGCAGATTCAAGCGTTCGAGGATACATGGCAATGGGACGAAGGCGCAGCGCGGACGTTCGCTGAGACCGTCGAGCAAGGTGGCGCGGTGGCCGATGTCCTCCTCGCATTCGAGAAGTTCATACCCTCCAGCGACATGCTAGCCTATCTCGCGATGATGGCCCCGCGCCTGATCGAACTGCGACGGGCCTTGAAACCTACCGGATCGCTCTATCTGCATTGCGATCCGACGGCCAGCCACTATCTCAAGCTCCTTCTCGATGCAGTGTTTGGTCCGGAACGATTCGTTGGCGAGATTGTTTGGAAACGATACGGTGCACACAATGATTCGAAAACGTACGGCCGCGTCCACGACGTACTGCTCTTCTACACCCGCTCTAGCGAGTTCACGTTCAACAAACAGTACGAACCGTACACTGAGGAATACGTCGCGGAGCGATTTAAGTTCTCCGATGCGGACGGTCGACGCTGGGCGGAACAAAATTTGGCAAGCCCAAATCCCAGGCCGAATCTGACCTACCCGTTCCGCGCGAAAAACGGCATCACCTATGAGCCACCTCCGAACGGATGGAAATACACCGAAGAACGTCTTCAAGCGCTCGACGATGCAAACAGGTTGCACTATCCGTCCAAGGCCAACGGGCGGCTCCGCATGAAAAACTATCTCGATGAACGGGCGGGCGTTCCCGTGCAAGATGTTTGGACGGACCTGACCGCCATCGGTGGCACAAGCAGTGAGCGCTTAGGCTACCCGACGCAGAAGCCAGAGGCCCTGTTAGAACGGATCATCGCAGCAAGCAGCAACGAGGGCGATACCGTTCTCGACCCATTCTGTGGATGCGGAACAACTATCGCGGCCGCTCAAAAGCTGGGACGGCGTTGGATTGGGATTGATGTCACCCACCTTGCAGTCGGGCTGATGAAAACCCGGCTACGCGATACTTTCGGCGATATGGCTCGCTACAAGGTTGTCGGCGAACCGACCACGGCAGAGGACGCGGCAGAACTTGCCGAGTCGGACAAGTATCAATTCCAATGGTGGGCGCTCGGGTTGGTCGGCGCGCGTCCGGTCGAGCAAAAAAAGGGCGCCGACAAGGGGATCGACGGGCGACTCTATTTCCATGACGGCGGAAAGCAAACGCGCCAGATCATTTTCTCAGTGAAGGGCGGGCACCTGACGGCTACCGCCGTGCGCGACCTTCGCGGCGTGCTGGAGCGCGAGAAGGCCGATATCGCGGTACTGCTTAGCTTCGAGACGCCAACGAAGCTGATGCGGCAGGAAGCCGCCTCGGCGGGTTTCTACGATTCACCTTGGGGCAAGCACGCTCGGATGCAGCTTGTCACCGTCGCGGAGCTGCTGGACGGCAAGACGCTCGACTATCCGCGCACCGCCGGAATAGACCAGACCTACAAGACCGCCCCCAAGCACGTCCGAAAGGTCGCGGAGCAGCGGAACGTTTTCGGCACCGAACCCCCGGAAGGTCTGTAACGGCTCAAACTGACCCACTACCCTCATCCCCTGAGGAGCTTGTGCCAATGTCGCACTCTCTCCAGCAAGCCAATTCGAGTATGTGAGGATAGGGGTCCCACTCCCGGTGGGGACGCGGGATGTTTTGTGCGCGCGGTATCAAGATTTTCGCTTGTCGATTGGTACGGTCGGAGAGTCGTCGCAGCCTAATTCGTGCTGGCCGCAACGGACGCAGCCCAATCTCCGGCGAGAGCGGATTTCCCTGCGATCGGATGCGGGCCATCTAGCTTAGCCCGGCGTGGTCGCGCTGCCAGCGGGACCAATTGGGAACGCCCGCCAGCAGCCACTCTGCAGCGTTCACGTCTTATGTCGCGTAGACGGCAGGCATCCTCATGCAGTGCAAGTGAAAAGGGAGTTAGGCAACCTGCCTCGGGGCTGGCGCTAGGCGGCAATTCGTGATAATGTACTAATGTACAGGTCACCGGAGTTGCTCGTGCAGATTGTGCTCGATGTCTCGGCCCTCCTGGCCGTCCTCCTCGATGAGGCCCACCGGGAAGCGGTGGTTTCTGCCACCGCCGGGGCGACCCTCGTGGCCCCGGCATCGCTGCCGGGGGAACTCGGAAACGCGCTGAGCGCCAGCCTGAAGCGCGGACGATTTTCCCTCGCGTCCGCTCAGGCCACGGTCGCCGGGTTTGAGCGCATTCCAATCCGGTTGCTCCCGGTGGACCTGGCGAAGGCGCTGGAGTTGGCACAGACCCACCGTCTGTATGCCTACGATGCCTACTTTCTCGCCACGTGCCGGACGGTTCGGGCACCCCTATTGACCCTGGACCGTGGCCTTCGTGCGGCGGCGGTTGCCGCGCGTGTCGCCCTTGTGGAGGTGTGAGATGAAGACCTATACGTACACCGAAGCGCGGCAACAGCTCGCCGGTCTTCTGGACGAAGCCTCTCGCAAAGGGGAGGTCCGGATCCGCCGCCGCGACGGCCAGCTCTACGCGCTCCAGCCCATTCGCCCGACCAAGTCGCCCTTGGATGTCCCATCCGTCAAGACCGACATCACCCTGGACGAGATCCTCGACTTCATTCGGGAAGGTCGTGAGGCTGGGTTGCCTAACACGCGCTTGCAGCCGACGAAAGCGCGGCCGCAGCCCAAGGCTCGAGCCAAGACCACGAAGGTGCCACGCTCTCGCGGCTGAAGCGCAGGTCGTTAGGTGGCGAAGGCCGGCGGCATACAATCCTCTACTAATGTGGCATGTCATGACTAGGGAGCAAGCATTTGACTGACATCACGGTTGGGGTTCCTCGCCTTGGGCAATTTGGAGGCGCGGCACCCATCGTCATTCTCGGCCCCAACGGCTCTGGCAAGACCCAACTCGCACAACAGATCGCAGCCACCAATCAGGTCAGTGCGATCAGTGCGCAGCGGCGGACATGGGTTGACGATAGTCTGCCGGTGCAAGAGGAGCAGCAGCTTCGCAACAACGTCCGCTCTCAGCAGAATCGGTGGCGAGAGAACTCGTGGCAGCCCACAGAGGAGATCAACTACGTCCTCTCAACTCTCATCCAAGAACACACCACCCTGTTGACAGC
>JBDTWV010000314.1:0-4111 GCA_040006495.1 Dokdonella sp. | reverse complement strand
CAAGGGTCGTGGTACGCAGGGCGTGATCGCGATCCAGTGCTCCGAGCGCAACGGTGCGTTGATCGGCGCGGTGCAACTCGGTGACGCGCATGAGCTGATGCTGATTTCGAACCAAGGCACGCTGGTGCGTACCCGCGCGAGCGAAGTCGCACGCGTCGGCCGCAACACGCAGGGTGTCACACTGATTCGCCTGCCGGCGGACGAGAGCCTGGTAGGCGTCGTGAAAGTCGAGGCGTTGGACGAGGACGAACAGGGCGAGGTCGCGATCGGCGATGACGTCGTGTCGCCACCACCGTCGGAAATCTGAGGTCGCTCTTTCCGGTGCGCTGAATGCGTTTTCGAACGCGTCCAGCCGCACTTGATGAGCTGCTTTCCGACCGGGCCTGGGTCGGTCACGAAACAAACGCCTCTCCAGTACCGGGGGGCGTTTTCATGTGCGCGGTACGCACAATCGATGTGGGCGGACGTGTGGGCCGCCAACGGCGTCATCCAGGACCTCGGTCGCGCAATGGCGGCTTTGACGCGGAGCCACTCGCTCCGTAGGCTAATGCGCTTTGCATGAGGAGCGGGCATGAGCGAAAGCAGCAGCGCGGCGCCGGGTGACGAGACCTGCGATGTCCTGGTGATTGGCGGCGGTCCCGGAGGCAGTACGGCTGCAACGCTCTTGGCGCGACGCGGCCTGAAGGTCGTGCAGATGGAGAAGGCACACCATCCGCGCTTCCACATCGGTGAATCGCTGCTACCGATGAATCTTCCGGTATTCGAGCGCCTGGGCGTGCTGGAGAAAGTTCGGGCGCTCGGCGTCTACAAGGCGGGCGCCGACTTCGAGGCCGACAACGAGCGCGGCTACAACACGTTCGCGTTCGCGCGTGCATTGGGCACCAGTCCGCCGCATGCGTTCCAGGTGTGGCGACAGGACTTCGACCACATGCTGTTCGAGCACGCCCGCGAAAGCGGCGTGGATGGGCGCGAGGGGGTCGAAGTCATTGCGGTCGAACAACATGCACCGCGTGACACGCGGGTCAGCGTGCGCAGTGACGACGGCCGCAGTTACAGCGTGCAGGCGCGCTACGTGCTCGACGCGAGCGGTCGCGATGCGTTCCTCGCCGGCAAACGCAAGCTCAAGCGAAAAAATCCCCAGCATCAGAGCGCAGCGATCTTCGGTCACTTCCGCAATGCCGAACGCCGCGCTGGAGAGGACGCCGGCAACATCAGCATCTACAACTTCGAACACGGCTGGATGTGGATGATCCCGCTGCCTGACGGCGTAATGAGCGTCGGCGCGGTTAGCCGTCCGGAATACCTGAAGCAGCGGCGCGGGCGCACGACCGAGTTCCTGTTCGAGACATTGAAACTCAACCCGCCGTTGTGGGCACGCCTTCAGCACGCGCAACTGATCGACGACGAGGTCCGCGTCACGGGCAACTATTCCTACGATTCGACGACAATCGGTGGTCCCGGCTGGATGTTGGTCGGTGACGCGTTTGCGTTCCTCGACCCGGTGTTTTCATCCGGCGTGTACCTGGCGATGAGCGGCGCCGAACAGGTGGCCGAGGTGGTCGAGGCCGCACTGAGGCAACCGGCACGCGAAGTCGCGTTGCAACAACGCCTGGAAAAGCGCATACGCGCCGGAATGCGTCGCTTCTCGTTTTTTATCTACCGCTTCAACTCGCCGGTGATGCAACAGATGTTTCGCTCGCCGCGCAACACGTGGCAGGTCGAGCAGGGCGTAATCTCGATGCTGGCCGGCGACTTGTTCGACTCGCGCCCGGTGTGGTGGCGACTGCAGTTGTTCCGGGTGATCTACGCGTTCTGTTCGCTGCGTGATCGCCGCCGCTGGTGGGCGGAACGAAGCTATCGGCTGGCGCAGGCGAAGGTTGCGTTCAGCGGCGGGACCACACCGGTGGATGGCGCTTGACCGCAGCGGCAGGCTGCGCAACGTTGCGAGTAGGTCGTGCACTTCATGGTCGAATCCACCAGGCCAACATTTGACAATTGCAGCGTTTTGTTGGTGGCGATTGCTTGCTCAGCGTTGCGCCCGGATGTCCGCCCGCGAATTCGAGTGAATCGCGCCTGCATTTGACGCCGCCTTCCATGCCGGATGAGAATCCGACACCGTTCACAAAAGGGGATGTGATGAAGGCTTCTGACCTGTTCGTGAAGGCGCTCGAAGCCGAGCACGTGCAATACGTGTTCGGCATTCCAGGTGAGGAGAACCTCGACTTGCTCGAATCGCTGCGTACCTCGTCGATCAAGCTGATTCTCACTCGCCACGAACAGGCTGCCGGCTTCATGGCCGCAACTTACGGCCGCCTTACCGGCAAGGCCGGTGTGTGCCTGGCCACGCTCGGACCCGGTGCGACCAACTTCGTCACCGCGGCCGCATACGCCCAGCTCGGCGGGATGCCGATGCTGATGATCACCGGGCAGAAACCGATCAAGGTATCCAAACAAGGACATTTCCAGATTGTCGACATCGTCGACATGATGAAGCCGCTGACCAAATACACCCAGCAGATTGTCTCGTCCGACAATATCCCGGCGCGGGTACGCGAGTCGTTTCGCCGCGCCGAGGAAGAACGCCCCGGTGCCACCCATCTCGAACTGCCCGAAGACATTGCCCACGAGGAAACCGACGCTCCTCTGATCCACGCCAGCTACCACCGCCGCCCGATCGCGGACGAGAAAAGCATCGCGCATGCCGTCGAAGCGGTGAATGCGGCCAAGCATCCGATACTCATGGTGGGAGCGGCCGCCAACCGAAAACTGTGCAGCAAGATGTTGCGCGAGTTCGTCGACGCTACTGGAATTCCGTTTTTCACCACGCAGATGGGCAAGGGCGTTCTCGACGAGACGCATCCACTGTGGCTGGGCAATGCCGCGCTATCAGACGGCGACTTCGTGCATCGCGCCATCGAACGCGCCGACTGCATCATCAATGTCGGCCACGACGTGATCGAAAAGCCGCCGTTCTTCATGCGCACCGGTCGCCGAATCGTCATCCACGTCAACTTCGCCAGCGCCGAAGTTGATACCGTTTACTTTCCGCAGATCGAAGTGATCGGCGACATCGCCAATTCGGTGTGGCGGCTCAAGCAGCGCATTGCGCCTTGCGCGCACTGGGATTTTTCGTATTTCTCCAGCGTGCGTGAACACCTCGACGCGCATCTGGCGCAGGGCGCGGACGACGCGCGGTGGCCGATCTATCCGCAACGCCTGGTCGCCGACGTGCGCCGCGTCGTGCCGTCCGACGGCATCCTGTGCCTCGACAACGGCATGTACAAGCTCTGGTTCGCACGCTATTACCGTTGCCGCGAACCGAACACCCTGCTGCTCGACAACGCACTCGCGACGATGGGTGCGGGCCTGCCTTCGGCCATCGGCGCCAAGATCGTGCACCCGCACCGCAAAGTCGTCGCGGTCGCCGGTGACGGCGGCTTCATGATGAATTCGCAGGAGATGGAAACCGCGGTGCGCCTGAAACTCGACCTCGTCGTGCTGCTGCTGCGCGACAATGCCTACGGCATGATCAAGTGGAAACAGGCGAACATGAACTTCCCGAACTTCGGCATGGACATGGGCAATCCGGACTTCGTGAAATACGTGGAAAGCTACGGCGCGCACGGACACCGTCCGTCATCGGTCGATGAGTTTGCGCCGCTGCTGGCCAAATGCCTGGAAACACCCGGCGTGCACCTGATCGACGTGCCGATCGACTACTCCGACAACGACCGCATCCTGAATCGTGAGATCAAGGAATTGTCGGCAAAAATCTGAATCGGCGTCAGGACTGGAGTCCGTCATGCTCAAACCCATCTACCCGTACTACCTCGCCAACGAGGCGAAGCAGCCGAACACCGACCTCGAAGTCACCGACAAGTACACCGGAAAAGTGGCTGCCCGCGTCGCGCTTGCGGACGCCAAGGCCATCGACGCAGGCATAGCGGCGGCGGTCGATGCGCAGGAAGCACTGCGGAATTTTCGGCCTTACCAGCGCCAGGCGGTGCTGGAACATTGCGTCAAGCGCTTTCGCGAACGCTACGACGAGCTGGCGATGACGCTGTGCATCGAGGCCGGCAAACCGATCAAGGATGCGCGCGGCGAAGTCACG
>JBDTWV010000313.1:0-4111 GCA_040006495.1 Dokdonella sp. | reverse complement strand
AAGGGAATCGCTGCGAGCACGACACCTGCCCCACCAACGACCGCCGTCGTCGTCGTCAGGAATCGACGGCGCCCCTTGTCCACCACAGCATCGTTTGCCATCCAGCACTCCGCCGCCAAACTTCAGAAAAAATACCGCAAGAAACCGCCGCCATGGGCGACCGCGATGCACATCAGTACCCCGTTCTGGCGCGCGCCGAACCTTGGGAGGCTGAATCTCCATCGAAGCATTCAGCACCACGGCAGGGCAAGCCCGAAATCGTGTTAGTTTAACGAACGGCCCCGCACCGCACAATCGAAGCGCTCGACGCACATGATGCCGCCGCCGTGGCGACAAGCTCGCGCCGACTTATATCCAGCTACAGACACCACCATGCGCAGCCGCACTTACGACATCGTTGCCTTCGTCACCCGCTGCGTCGTGATCGGCCTCGCCGCCGCGTTCCTGCTCAGCGTGGTTGCACCCGACCTGGTCGAGCGTCTGCGCGGCAGCGCCACGATCGGCCCATCGGCAGCCCACTTCGCCGCAACCCCTACGCTGCACGGCGCACCAGCGTCGTATGCCGAGGCGGTTGCCCGCGCTTCGCCCGCGGTTGCCAATATCTATGCCAACAAGATCACGGTCAGACGCAGCTATTACCAGATCCCCGATCCACTAACCCAGCGCCTGCTTGGCGTCGTGCCAGGCCCGTTACTGCGGCGCCAGGAGCAGAGCTTGGGCTCCGGGGTGATCTTCACTTCAAATGGCTACGTACTCACCAACAACCATGTGATCAATGGTGCCGACGACATCCAGGTGCTGCTCGACGACGGCCGTGTATCGCAGGCGCAGGTCATCGGCACCGATGTGGAAACCGATCTTGCGGTGCTCAAGATAAGCGCCACCAACCTGCCCGCGATCGCGGTGCCCGACGACGCAAGCGCCGATGTCGGCGACGTCGTACTTGCGATCGGTAATCCGGTGGGCCTCGGCAAGACGGTCACGATGGGCATCGTCAGCGCGACCGGTCGCCAGTTGAAGATGTCGGCCTATGAAGACTTCATCCAGACCGATGCGGCGATCAACGCAGGCAATTCCGGCGGCGCGCTGGTCAACGCTTTCGGCGAACTGATTGGCATCAATACCGCGATCTACCCGCGTACGCCGACCGCCTACCAGCAGGGCGCCGAGGGCATCGGCTTTGCAATCCCGGTGCGCACCGCGAAGGCCGTCTTTGAGCAGATCATCAAGCACGGGCGCGTGATCCGCGGCTGGATCGGCGCCGATTACGCCGACATCCAGCCCGCCAACGGCGCCACCTCGCGGCAGCACGGTGTCGTGATCGCGCGGATCGCACCGGAAGGACCGGCCGCGCAAGCGAAACTGCAGGCCGGCGACCTGCTGCTCAAGATCGACGGCACGCCGATCCTCGATCAGATCGATCTGCGCAACCGCGAAGCGGCGCTCGCACCGGGCACCAAGGTGCGACTTGAGGGCCTGCGCGGCAACGAACCGTTCGCGATCGACGTGACCCTGGCGCAGCGACCGGCGCCGAGTACGACCGGGGCGTGATGGGTGGGAAATCCTTGGCCGGTTGCCGACCTCTTGCGCGATGAGCAGGGTCCTTGTGTCCGCCGCGCGACCGATGCCATACACCCCAAACCGCGGTTAAGGTGTTCGCAGTAGAAGGGGAGTAGCTCCCGCTGCCGTGATCGTCAACACGAACCGCAAGGTTCCGGTCCGGTAGGTGGATGCCGTCAGGGCGTCTGCGAGCAAGACCTTCGCCGTTGATGGCGAAGGTGTGCGCGGTGAAAACGCGACCACGTGCGCCATTGGCTCACGGACTTGTCGTTTTCTGGAGCGCGCAATGCAGACAATCGGCACCAGTGGCTTGTGGACGGCGTTTGCCATCGTCGTCGTGATCGCGCTCGCGATCGACTTTCTGGTCTTGCGCAGCAGCGGGGCGCACCGCGTGTTATTCCGCGAGGCGCTGCTCTGGAGTCTGGCCTGGATTGGCCTCGCGCTAGCGTTCAATCTCGGCTTGTGGTGGTGGCTCGATGAGCAGGCCGGACGCGAAGTCGCGAACGAGATCGGCCTTCAATTCCTGACCGGGTACGTGGTCGAGAAAGCGCTCGCGATCGACAATATCTTCGTGTTCCTGATGTTGTTCAACTATTTCACGGTGCCGGCCGAGCAGCGCCAGCGCGCGTTGATGCTCGGCGTGCTGGCGGCGATCGTGCTGCGCGCGATCCTGATCTTCGTCGGCGCCGCCCTGATCGCAAAATTCCACTGGATTCTCTATGTATTCGGCCTGTTCCTGATCGTTACCGGCATCAAGATGCTGCTGTCAGCAAATCAAGCGCCGGATATGGACAGCAATCCACTACTGCGCTGGATGCGTCGCCACCTGCGCCTGACTGAAGGCTTTCGCGGCAATGCGCTCAGCGTGATCGAGCATGGCAAGCGCTGCTACACGCCGTTGTTCGCGGTGATGATCCTGATCGCGGTCACCGATGTGATCTTCGCGGTCGACTCGATCCCGGCGGTGTTCGCCGTCACCGAGGATCCATTCGTCGTGCTGACCTCGAACGTGTTCGCGGTGCTCGGCCTGCGTGCGCTGTTTTTCCTGCTGGCCGGCATGGCCGAACGTTTCCATCTGCTCAGCTACGGACTTGCGGCCGTGCTGCTGTTCATCGGTGTGAAGATGTTGATCGCAGGCGTGTTCGTGATCCCAATCGGCTTCGCCCTGCTGGTGGTCGCGTTGATGATTGGTGCCGCCATCGGCGCCAGTCTGTGGATCCCACGCCGCGCGGTGTAATGGCGAGTGCCGCGCCAATTGCACGGAGTCTCGTGCGCGGTGCGGCCAAGTAGCGCTCTCCTACATTGCCTTCTGATAGCGATCGCGCAAGGTCGCGACGCGCTGCACATACACCTGTGTTTCGTCATACGGCGGCACCCCGTGATATTTCTGCACGGCACCGGGGCCGGCGTTGTAGGCCGCGGTCGCCAGCTGCGTGTCACCGTTGAAATTCTTGAGCAACTCGCCGAGATAGCGTGCGCCGCCGCGGATATTCTGCGCGGCGTCGAACGCATTGGTGACGCCGAGATCGCCAGCGGTGCCAGGCATCAATTGCATCAGTCCCTGTGCACCCTTGTTCGATAGCGCCAGGGGATTGAATGCCGATTCGGCGTGGATCACCGCGCGCAGCAATGCACTGTCGACCCCGTAGGTGGCTGCGGCAGCGGCAATCTCGGTCTTGTACGCATCGAGATTGAGCGCCGTGCGCGCAAAATTGATCTTCGAATGAATATCGCAGGCGACGCAGGTCGCGATATAAGTGAATAGCACTGCGAACGCGTTGCCGGCCGGCTTCACGTTGGTGTATTCGGTGATGCCGTTCTTGCGCTCAACCTTGTACACCGCGCCGCGCACAATTGTGGGAACCGACGCAACTGTTGCCACTGATTTTTCCGGTTTAGGCAGCACCGGCGGTGCCGGGGTGGCGACTGGGACGGCCGGGATCGGCGTGAGTACAGGCGCCGTGCTGGCTGCTGAGCTCGCGACGTTTGCGAACTGAGGACGCAGCGCCGTGCCGATTACTGCGACCGCGACGGTCGAAAATTCCGCCTTCGGCTTGACATTTTCCTCGTAGACCCAGCCATGCTTGATCGGCGTCGCAGACTTCGGCGCGCTCTCCGCAACGGGCGCCTTGGATGTTTCGTGCGCGCGTTTCTGCGGATCGACAAACGTCGAAATCAGCTTGCAGTTCGCGAAGCCTTTCTGCGAGCTCACATACGCAACGCTGCCGTCCTTCGCGCTACATTTGTACAGCGCGCCCGCGCGCGCCATGACCGGCACGGACAACAATCCGGGCAGGAACGCAATGGCGAGAAGGACGCGCAAACAGGACATGGGGACTATTGAAACCTATCCGGGCAAAGAGTTTCCGTCACTTCAATCTCGCTGTTCGCACGCTATGCAACGTCCATTCACGCGGCAGGGACTGATGGCGATAGGGTCTTTTACCACGTAAACTATTGGGCTTCCTAGAGTTTTCGATAATGACCGGCAAGCTTTACATCAAGACCCACGGTTGCCAGATGAACGAGTACGACTCGACCAAGATGGCCG
>JBDTWV010000312.1:0-4130 GCA_040006495.1 Dokdonella sp. | reverse complement strand
CTGTGCCGCCGTACTCCTTGGTTTCCAGTTCGTCGACTATATGGGCGCCAGCGGCCTTCGCACGTGCGTAGTGTGCAGCGCAGTCGGCCACAATTACGCAGGGGCATTGCGTCTCGCGGCCGCCAATTTCGTCCGGCTGCACGATGCGCTCGCTCCAGGCACTGCCGGCCGCCACCGACCCAAGCATGATCATGCCGTTGCCGAACACCAGTTGCGCATGCTGCACGACGCCGTCGTCATCGGTGTAGACAGCCTGTTTCTCGAAGCCAAAGGCGCCACATAGCCACTCGATTGCGGCAAGCGCATCGCGGTAACGCAAGCTGGGAATAATGGTGGCGACGGTATTGGCGGCGGTGCTGGACATCGGGATCTCCTTGGGTGACTGGTGGAGAAGCGCGTCCGGTGCGCGGCATGGGCGCATCCCGCAAGTGGTAGTCGTGCATCCCGCGTCCAGACCTCTATCATGCGCGTTCATCAGGTCCGAAAGGAACGAGCATGGACACGACTATCCAGCGCAATGAAGCAGCCCAGCGCTTCGAGACCACGGTTGAGGGCACGCTGTGCGTCCTCGAATACCGCCTCCGCGATGGGGTACTTGCGATCGATCACGTTGGCGTCCCCGACGCGATCAGTGGCCGCGGCATCGCGGCCGCGCTGACCAAGGCGGCGCTCGACATGGCGCGTCTCGAACGCTGGCGCGTTATCCCCAATTGTGCATATGCCGCGGCTTGGATCCAGCGTCATCCCAAGTACGCCGATCTGGTCGACGCTGGCGTGTAACGGTGCCCGAGTAATAGGCTGCGACGGCTGCCAACCGCCCGAATATCACGCCTGCCGGAATTTTCGAAGTCCCACACGATTCTGCACGGCGGAAGTGTGCACCAACTCACGTAGCTGCCGTGATTGCCGTCGCGTGGCGCACGTCCAGCTGCGCACGGCGCACCCAATGGGACCTTGTTAGAATGCGTCGAATCGTTTGGGCGCCAGCTTCTGTGGTGTTTGTGCGGCGCGGGATTAAACCAGTTACCAGCTCGGCCCGCAGGGGCCTTCTTGCTGAGCGTTGTGGATCGGTTGAGGTTCTATCCAATGGGAGCGATGAATATGAACAAGTTGATGATTGCAGTCGCGCTGACGCTCGCCGGTGTTACCGGTGCAGGCAGTGTGTTTGCGGCAGGCAAGCCCACGATTGGCGTGGCCGAGTTCAAGAACGAGTCGGGTGCTGGCTGGTGGCGTGGCGGTGTGGGCTGGGAACTGTCGGGCATGCTCTCCAATGAGCTGTCCAGCACCGGCGACTTCCGCGTGGTCGAGCGCAGCAAACTCAACAACGTGCTCGAAGAGCAGAACCTTGCTGCATCCGGGCGCGTGCGCTCGGGGACGGGCGCGAAGATGGGTCAGGTGACAGGCGCCGACTATCTGGTGTTTGGTACGGTGACTTCCTACGAGGAAAATACAGCCAATACCGGTGGGGGATTGAGCTTCCGTGGTATTTCACTCGGCGGCAAGAAGTCTGAGGCGTACCTCGCGGTCGACTTACGCGTCGTTAATGCGACGACTGGCGAGGTTGATTTCTCGCGCACGATCGAAGGTCGCAGTTCCGGCGGCGGCATTTCCGTCGGCCTGTACCGCGGTGGTTTCGGAGGCGATCTGGCCCACGAGGAAAACACCCCTGCAGGCAAGGCGATTCGCGCCGCGCTGGTCGAGGCGACCGATTACCTCGATTGCGTGATGGTCAAGCGCGGCAGTTGTGAAGCTGAGTTCGGCGCCAAAGAAAAACGCCGTCGCGACGGCGACAAGAAAGCCATCAAGCTCGACTAAACCCGGCGGCTTGAACAACGAAAACGGCGGTAACCCCGCCGTTTTTTTATGGCTATGGATGGCCGGTATGCCGGGATTGCAGGAGCACATCCCGGAGATGGCCATGGATGGCCGGTATGCCGGTTGACCGGCGTTCCCGCCGCCGGCCAACACTTCCCACATCCGTGTGGGGCGGAATTACGCGAGCATTCTCGGAACGTAATGCGCGACGTCGCGGTTAGCGCGGCGAACGCGGGCCGCGACGACGATTTGGATCATTGCCGCTCGGACCACGATTGCCGGTAGTGTTGCCTTGGTGCACCGAATTACCCGGCGAACCACCCTGCTGCGGCTTGCGTGGGCCGCCTGGACGCGGGCCGCGCGGCGGCTGTGTCGGACGTGCCTGATACGGCCCCGGCTGTCCTCCTTCGTGCACTGAATTGCCAGGCGAACCCGTGCGTGGTGACCGGTGAGGCCCGTTTCCGCGTGCCCCTTCCGTATCGCGTGGAGCAGCCCGGTTACCGTGTGAATCATTCGTGTTGGGTGCGGCCCTGTTGCCGCGCGGTGCCGAATTGGGCGAACGCGGCTGAAACTGGCCAGCAGCGAACGGCTGCGCTTCGCCAGGACGCGCGCCGCGGCGCTTGCTGCCGGGCTGGCCTGCACTGTCGGGAAACCAACTGCGCAAGACGGCGGGACTGAGGCTGGGCTCGCTGTACGCCGCATTGGGATTCGGGCTGCGTCCTTGGCGTTGACCCGGTGCGCCTCGACCGGGCCCGGCTGGTCCACGCCCTTGACCGGGAGCGCCGCGATTCTGACCGGGCGCGCCGCGATTCTGGCCCGGAGCGCCCCGCCCGGGGCCTCCACGGCCCTGTCCAGGTCCCGCCGCACGCCCTTGCCGTGCCGGCGCCCCCGGGTTTGGTCCGCTGCGCGGTTTGCGTGAAGGTTTGCCGGCACCCGCGCGCCAGCCGTCGTCGCGGATGCGATCGAACGCCGCGAACTCGCGAGCTTCCTCGTTGCGCGCACCGGTCCACCCTTGCTGGGACTTCGGGTTCGCATGGAACTCGGTCGGCGCGGCGCGGCGTTGGCCGATCACTGGCGCAAGAGTCAGGCGTGGGGTGACGCCCTGGATGCCGGCACGATTGCGCAAATTGGCGATCTGGCCGCTGCCCAGTTCTTCGGAACGGCCGCGCAGCAATCCACGTGGAAGTTCCACACTTCCGTAGCGAATACGCTTCAAGCGGCTGACCATCAAGCCCTGCGATTCCCACATCCGACGCACCTCGCGGTTGCGGCCTTCGCGCAGCACGACACGGAACCAGGAATGACTGTTGCCGCGACTGATCACCGAGATGTCCTCGAAGTGCGCAGGACCATCCTCGAGTTCGATGCCATTCTTGAGGCACTCGATCGTTTCATCCGGCACTTCGCCATGCACGCGGCAGATGTATTCGCGTTCAATTTCTGTACGTGGATGCATCAGCGCATTGGCGAGGTCGCCATCCGTCGTCAATATCAGCAAGCCGGTCGTATTGATATCAAGGCGGCCGACCGCGATCCAGCGTGCGCCCTTGATCTGCGGCAACTGCTCGAACACAGTCGGGCGGCCTTCGGGATCGTCGCGCGTCGCAACCACGCCGTCGGGTTTGTTGTAGACGAGGACCTGCGCATGTTCAGCGTTGTCGGCGACGACGACGAAGCGCTTGGCGTCGAGTTCGACCCGATCGCCGGTGCGTACGCTCTGCCCGAGCGTGGCAACAGTGCCGTTGATCTGCACTTCGCCGCTTTCGATGCGTTGTTCGAGCATGCGTCGCGAGCCGAGTCCAGCGTTCGCCAGCACCTTGTGCAGGCGCTCCTCTACGGCGGGCGCGTCATCGGGGCCGGCGCTGTGCTTGAGCTTCAGGATGGAACGTGAGGGTGTCGTCATACAAGGATTTCCGGGGTGTCTTCGTGCGCGGTACCGACAGGCGGCTCTTCGCGGGTGGGGGATGGATGTTGCTCAGCCTTGGCCTCGTCCGCATCGGTGCGGTCGGGATCGGCGTGTTCGTTGGCTGCTTCGGACCGCGAGTCTGCGACTTGCTCGTGCTGCGTCGGGGCGGGTGTGGTGCCGGTTTCAGTCACTGCGTCGGCGCAGACTTGCACCGGGATCGCATTGCCTGGCGGGCCGAACACGAGTTGTGGGTCAAGGTCCTCGATCTCGCGGATTTCGCTTAGCGGGGGCAACTGGTCGAGAGACTTCAGGTTGAAATAGTCAAGGAATTGCCGGGTCGTACCGAGCAGCGCCGGTTTGCCGGGCAGGTCGCGGTAACCGACCACGCGCACCCATTCGCGTTCTTCCA
>JBDTWV010000311.1:0-4133 GCA_040006495.1 Dokdonella sp. | reverse complement strand
TGAACTTGCGGCCGATCAGGCGCTTCACCGCGTAGAACGTGTTCTTGGGATTGGTGACCGCCTGACGCTTCGCCGTCGCACCCACCACCACTTCATTGTCCTTGAACGCGACCACCGACGGCGTCGTGCGGTCACCTTCGGAATTTTCGATGACGCGTGCCGTATTGCCTTCCATGACCGACACGCACGAGTTGGTTGTGCCGAGGTCGATACCGATGATCTTGCCCATTTCTGTACTCTCCCGCTCTGAAATTGTTGCGGTCGCAATGACCGTTGCTGTCGCGAAATTTGGGGGCCGACAGCGCTGTTTCAAGCGTTGCGACCGATTGCTTCCGCAATCCGACTATTTGGCGACCGTGACCAAGGCCGGACGCAGCAGCCGATCGTTGAGCACGTAGCCCTTCTGCATGACCGCAGTCACACTGCCGGGCGCATGCCCGCTGCCCTCGACCATGGTCATCGCCTGGTGGCGCTCCGGATCGAACGCCTCGTCGATTTCGCCGACGCCCTTCAAGCCGCTCGCCGCGGCAACGCGCAGCAGCTCGCGCTGGGTCAGCTCGACGCCAGCGCGCAGCGCGGAAAAATCGCTGCCGTCGGCGGCAAGGCCGCGCTCCAGATTGTCGAGCACCGGCAACAAGTCGGCCAGCAATTTCTCGTTGGCGAAGCGGCGCGCCTGCTCCAGATCGCGTTGCATGCGCTTGCGCTGGTTGTCGAGGTCGGCGCGCTCGCGCAATACCGTGTCACGCATCTCGGCGAGATTCGCCTCGCAGTCCGCCAGCTGGCGCGAAAGAATGTCCAGATCATTCTCTACAGCGTCGTTGACTTCGCCTGCCTGCTGCGCCGGGGTTGAACCTGCCGCTCTCGGATCAGTATTTTCCATGGCTCCTCCACATCAAAATCACGTCATCCGCCGGCTGGCAGATGGTCTCAATCGCTAGCGTTAACCCTTCGACGCCACGGCGCGAAACGCGATCCGAATCGATTCCAGGCAACTCAGACTGGGTTTATAGGGTCGGCTGTTCGCGCTTCAAGGCATTGGAAATGATCCGTGCAGTCGCCTGCACGACCGGGATCACCCTTCCATAAGCCATACGCGTCGGTCCTATCACGCCAAGCACGCCGAGCACCCGCCCGCCAACACCATAGGGTGCGGTGACCAGGCTGTATGTGTCCAGCGCCGCGAATCCTGATTCGTCGCCGATGAACAGACGCACGCCCTCGGCATGCGAGCAACGTTCGAGCAGTTGCAGCAGGTCACGCTTGCGCTGGAACGCCTCGAACAATTCGCGCAGGCGGTCCACATCGGAACCTTCCTGCTTGCCCATCAGGTTGGTCTGACCCGCGACCAGCATGTCGCTGTCGGTCGTTCCCTGGAACGCGGCCTGCGCGACTTCGACGGCGGCGCTGAGCAGCGTATTCAGTCGCGCGCCTTCCTCCTGCATTTCGCGCAGCAGGCGCAGACGGATCTCATCGATACGCATGCCGCTGAAATGAATATTAAGATAATTGGCGATCTGCTCCAGCTCGCTGCCGCCATATGCGTGCTGGGTCGCGATAACGCGATTCTGCACCTGACCGTCGGTGAACACGAGGATGACCAGGACGCGATTGCCATCGAGGGACAGGAAGTCGATATGGCGGAACGGAAACTCCTGCCGGTTCGGCACACTGACCACGCCGACAAAACGCGTCATCTCCGACAACAGCGAAGTCGCACTGCCGAGCAGGTCCGGCGTCGATGCATCGGTCGGCAGCTCGCGGCGCAACTGCTCCACTTCTGAATCAGCAAGCGGTTGCATTTCGATCAGGCTGTCGACGAACACGCGATAACCCTGCGACGTCGGAACGCGTCCGGCCGAGGTGTGCGGCGCTGCCACCAGGCCGAACTCTTCGAGGTCGGACATGATGTTGCGGATCGTCGCCGGACTCACGTCGAGCCCCGACGCCTTCGCCAGCGTGCGCGAACCGATCGGCTGGCCCTCGGCGATGTAGCGTGCGATCAGCGTGCGCAGCAGCTGGCGTGCGCGCGCATCAAGCGGATGCTGAGAGGATAGGGTCATCGATATCCGGGAAGTGCGACGCGGACAAAACGTGAACGCTAACAAGCGCGTCCTTTGCGATCAATAGGGCCGATACGACGCAAATTCAATGGATGCCTTGGCGCCTACCTGCGCGCATGCTAGCTTTCTGCGGCTAACCGAGAGTCGCACGCAATGCTGGAAAGTCTCTACGTCAAGGATTTCGCGATCGTCGGCAAGGCCGAAATCGCGTTCGGACCGGGCATGACCGTGGTCACTGGTGAAACCGGTGCCGGCAAGTCGCTGCTGGTCGACGCGCTGCTGCTGCTGTCGGGCGGACGCGCCGAGGCGACCATGGTGCGCCACGGCTGCGAGCGCGCCGAACTCGCCGCCACGTTTGACCTTTCCGCGCATGCGGACCTGCGCGACTGGCTGATCGCCGCGGACCTCGACGAAGACGGCGCCTGCCAACTGCGTCGCGTAATTCGCAGCGAAGGCAGCTCGCGCGCCTGGATCAACGGCCGCCCGGTGACCCTGACCCAGCTCAAGACACTGGCCGCTGGCTTGATCGAAATCCACGGCCAGCACGAACACCAGGCGCTGCTCGAACGCGCGCAACAGCTCGCGCTGCTGGACGCGTTCGGCGAACACAGCGCCGAGCTCGGCGACGTCACTCGCCTCGCCAGAGCCTGGCGGGAAGCCAGCGCGCGCATTGCCGAATTGTCACGCGGCGCCGATCACGCCGAACGCATCGAATGGCTGACCCATCAGGTCGACGAACTCGATCGCCACGCGCTGGCACAGGACGATCTGGCGGAACTGGAAGAACAGCACCGCCGCCTCGCCAACTCCGGTCAACTGCTGCAGGGCTGCGCGACGCTCGCCGAGCGGCTCGACGGTGACCATGAATTCTCCCTGCTGCGCGGGATCGCGCGGACCCAGTCGGAAATCGCGCGTCTGGGCGCACTCGATGCGCGGCTTGGCCCGATTGGCGAGTTGGTCGATGCGGCGCAGATCCAACTCGCTGAAGCCAGCGACGCACTGGCACGCTACCAATCCAGTCTCGATCTCGATCCGGAACGCCTCGTCGACAGCGAAGCGCAGCTGGGCAAACTGCACGAATTGGCACGCAAGCACCGCGTGCGCATGCCGGAACTGAAGACGCATGCCGACGAACTGCGCGCAGAACTCGAATCCCGCCGCGGCGCCGGCGCGAGCATCGCAACCTTGCAGGATGAGCAGAAGCGCCTCGCCAGCGCCTACGCGGTCGCCGCAAAAAAACTTGGCAAGCAACGCGGCAACGCGGCAAGTCGACTCGGCGAATCGGTCACCGCGTTGATGGCGGAACTCGGCATGCGCGGCGGCCGTTTCGAGGTGCAGTTGGAGGCCCAAGCCGGCGACGAGCCCGATCCGCACGGCGCCGAGCGCTGCGAATTCCTGGTCAGTGCCAATCCCGGCCAGCCGCCACGCGCGCTGCGCAAGGTGGCCTCAGGCGGCGAACTGTCACGCATCAGCCTCGCGATCGAAGTCGCCGCGCTCGGCCTCGATGCAGTCGGTACGATGGTGTTCGACGAAGTCGACTCCGGTATCGGCGGCGCCGTGGCCGAAGTCGTCGGCCAGAAGCTGCGCCGACTCGGCGAACGCTGCCAGGTGCTGTGCGTTACCCACCTGCCGCAAGTCGCCGCGCAAGGTCATCGACACCTTTCTGTCAGCAAATCCAGCGACGGTGACCAGACCGAGACACGCATCGAATCGCTCGACGGAGTCGCGCGCCGGGAAGAAGTTGCGCGCATGCTCGGCGGTATCGAGATCACCCGCGAGACGCTCGCGCATGCGAAGCAGATGCTGGACAACGTGAACCGTGAATCGGACATCCGGAACCGCTGAGCAGCGACTCGCGCGATCTGCTGCCTATTCCTTGCTTCCGGTCCCCGGTTTCTTTTTCGCCGGCCGCACATACAACACCAGACTGTGATCCTCGATCACATAGCCGTGTCGTGCCGCGATCACGTGCTGCAGGCGCTCGATCTCGTCGCTGGAAAATTCGATGACCTGGCCGCTCTCGATGTCGACCATGTGGTCGTGGTGCTTGCCGCGATCGAGTTCGTAGACGGC
>JBDTWV010000310.1:0-4151 GCA_040006495.1 Dokdonella sp. | reverse complement strand
AAATGTGCGCCTTGCATCAGCGCGATGCCGAGCACGATCACGCCACCGAGAATCAGCGCGCGTTTCGGCAGGCGTGCGCGCGCGTCGCGATAAAGCAGCGGCGCGAGCAGCATGCCGGCGATCACGGTGAGCTGGAACGTGCCGGCAACCAGCCACGCTGGTGCGAACGCGGCGGCCCAGGTCAGGCAGATGCAGAACAGGGTGAAGCCGATGCCGCTCCAGGCGAGCCAGACCCACGGATGCGCACGCAGCGCGCGCCATACCGGCGCGAAACCGCCGCGCCACGGCAGCACGATGGCGAGCATCGGTAACGTCAGCAGATAGCGTAACGAGGCGGACCACGCCCAATGGCCACCCGCGCTCGCCATCGCGCGGTTCAGCACATAGGTCGCGGTAAAGAACAGCGCCGAGGCGAGCGCCAGCGCGACGGCAGCAGTGGCGGTATTGCGGGAGGCGCAGGTCATCGATTGTGTGTCCGATGGTTTGCGGGTGGGGTTTCGGTGCGCTCTTGATAGCTCACATGCAAGCCATCACCGCCGCCGACTACCGCGCAACTGATCGACCGAGAAGCTCGCAATGTCGCCGCCGGCGGTGCGTCGCGGTTGGCCGGGGTCGGGCGCGAGCGCATGCGCGTAGACAACCTCGTAGGTTGCTGGCAGTACGCCATCGTGGCGGAACGTTTCATACGCGGCAATGACGCGCTGCAGATGCGCCTTGCCGGTCAGCGACCGCGTGCGTTTGGTATCGGCATTGGTCGCGCCGATCGCGCGCAACTCGCGCATCAGGGTGCGCGCGTCGGCGTAGGTCAGGATGAAGTCATCGCGTTCGAGCACCGGATCGCGGAAGCCGGTGGTGAGCAGTGCATCGCCGATGTCGTGCATGTCGACAAAGCGGCTGACGTGCGGCGTTGGGTCGACGCTCGCGAACGCGCTGCGCAGCTCGTGCAGCGTGCCCGGCCCGAATGTGCTGAACAGCAGCATGCCACCGGGTCTTAGCACGCGCCGGAATTCGTCGAGCGCGAGGCCCGGGTCCTCGCACCATTGCAGGCACAGGCTCGAATAGACCAGGTCGACGCTCGCGTCGGCGAGCGGCACCGCCTGCGCGTCGGCGCACACGAAATGGAGGTCAGAGTCATGCTTTGGGCCGGGTTGTGTCGGCGTAGCCGCAGATGCGTCTCCCAAAACTGACTCTGACCCCCTTTTTGCCTCTTGCAACATCGGCAGCGCCAGATCGAGCGCAATCACCTCCGCATCCGGATAGCGCGCCCGCAATGCCGCGATGCCGCGCCCGGGTCCGCAACCGACGTCGAGGACGCGCGCCGGTGTGAACGAATGATCGTCGTCAATGCGTTCGCGAAGGCGATGCGCGACTTCGGCCTGCAGCGCCGCGTTGGCTTCATAGCTCGCGGCGGCGCGCCCGAACGCACGCCGAATCTGGACTTGATCGAGACCTGCGCTCACGCGGGCAACTCCGTTGCGAAGGCATCGATCGCGGTCGCAATCTGCCCAGCGTAGCCGATGAAGGGCGCGTGTCCGCTGTTGAATTCGAGGGAGCGACCGTGCGGCGCGTGCGCAGCGGACCACGCCATCGCGGCGGGCGGCACCATCCGATCGCGGCGACCGGCGATCCACAAACTTGGCATCAACAAGTGCGCCAGCCCGTCGCGCAGGTCGCTGCTGTCGAGCTCACGCAAGGCGTCGCGGAGTGCGCCTGCGTTGGGTTCACCGCGCTCGAATACGCGCTTGCGCAAATCGCGCAGTTCGGTTTGCGCATGCGCCGAACCCATGGTCTCGAGCGCGAGAAACCGCTCGATCGCGTGCCGGTAATGAACCTGCAATTCGGCGGCGAACTCGTCGAATACACCAGCCTCAACTCCATGTGGCCAATCCGCTGCAGTGACGAATCGCGGACTCGATGCGATCATCACCAAGGCGCGCACGTTCGCCGGATGATCGAGCGCGGCGCGCAAGGCGACCAACCCCCCGAGCGACCAGCCGATCCACAGCGCGCGCGGCGTCGTTTCGGCGATGCGCCGCGCGCAATCGGCGAGATCAAAATGCGCCTCGCCGCGCCCGCGCCCGTGGCCCGGCAGATCGACGATGTGCACGCGAAATTGCGCTCTGAGCAGGTCGGTCAGCGGCGCGAAGATGCCGCCATGCATGGCCCAGCCGTGGATCAGCACGAGGTCGGGACCGCTTCCTTGGACATCGATATGCATCGCCTACACGCTGCCTGACCAACAGTTGCCGAAACGAGTCGAAGGCGTACGGGCGCGGGTGAGGAAGATGTGCACGCGGTGCAGAACCTTGAAGGAGATGATTGGGGGAGGCCTAGCGCATTTCGCCGAGCACGCGCGCGAGCGAATCGAGCAGGCGTTCGACGTCGCTTTCCGCATGCAACGCCGACAGCGCAACGCGCAAACAGGCTTGGCCAACGGGTACGGTTGGTGGCCGGATCGCCGGCACGAAAAAGCCCGCATCCTCCAGTCGCGCAGACAGCGCGAGCGCCGCTGCACTGTCGCCGACCAGCACCGGTTGGATCGGCGTGCGCGACACGCCGAGCGCGATGCCGCGCTGCGCCGCGCCGTGGCGCAGGTGCGCGATCAAACGCAGGAGTCGGTCGCGGCGCCAGCCTTCAAAGCGAGCAATGTCGATCGCGCTGCATCTCGCCGCCGCCAGTGCCGGCGGCAGTGCGGTTGTATAAATGAAGCTGCGTGCGCCTTGCACGAGGCCATCGACCAGTGCCGCGCTGCCCGCGACGAATGCGCCAGCGACGCCCAGCGCCTTGCCGAGCGTCGCCATCAGGACCGGCACATCACTTTGCGACAGGCCGGCTTCGGCCACGCTGCCGCCGCCATCGCTACCGAGCACGCCGAGGCCGTGCGCGTCATCGACCATCAGTGTGGTTCGTCGTGTTGTGCACAACGCAGCAAGATCGCTCAGTCGGGCGACGTCGCCGTCCATGCTGAATACGCCGTCGGTCGCCAGCAGGGCGGCGGCGTCGGCCCGCGTGTCGAGCTGACGCCGAGCCGCATCGACATCGGCGTGCGGATAACGTTTCAACTCGCAACCCGCCAGCCGCGCGCCATCGATCAAGCTGGCGTGGTTGAGCTTGTCCTGCACGCACAGGTCATTCTTGCCTAGCAACGCGGACAAGACCCCAAGATTGGCCATGTAGCCGGTCGAAAACAGCAGCGCTCGATCGCGTCGGGTCCAGCGTGCGAGTGCTTCCTCAAGGCGCGCGTGTTCGTCGCGATGACCGCCGAGCAGATGCGCTGCGGACGCGCCGACGCCCCAGCGCGCCGCAGCGCCGACCAATGCTTCGCGCAACGCCGGATGCTGGGCGACACCGAGGTAGTCGTTGCTCGCAAAATTCAGCAGGCGCTTGCCGGCGATCCAGATGTTTGCGCCCTCCACCGCTTCGCTCGTGCGCAGACGGCGCAGCAACGACGCGCGTGCGCGCTCGGACTGCATGTGCGCGAGGCGTTCGAGCAGGTCAGGGCGTCGCGCGCCCGCTTCGACAACCGTTTCATCGTTGCGAGAGAAGACCGGGGTAAGGCGGCGGGGCTTCATGGTGGTTCGAACAGTCGTCACACAGGCTTCTGATGTTGCTTCCTCCGCGCGCGGGGGAAGGTGCCGAAGGCGGAAGGGGGAAGCGCGGCGGAGCCGCGTTGCATTCAAGCCAAACGCAAGAGCCATCCAGTTACCCTCCCCGCTTTGCAGGGGAAGGCAAAACAAGTGCTTCAAGCGGTGCAGGACTCCACAATATCCGCATGCACCGTCGTCGATTCGACCTCGATTTGCATCGCGTGGATGCCGAGTCGCGTGAACAAAGCCCGGTCGCGCTCGGTATCCGGATTGCCGGTGGTCAGCAGTTTCTCGCCGTAGAAGATCGAGTTCGCGCCGGCGAAGAAACACAGTGCCTGCATCTCGTCACTCATCTCGGCGCGGCCGGCGGACAGGCGCACCATCGAGGCTGGCATCAGGATGCGCGCGGCGGCGACCATGCGCACGAACTCGAACGGATCGAGCGCGGCAGTGCCGGCCAGCGGCGTACCTTCGACCTGCACCAGGCGGTTGATCGGCACCGATTGCGGATGCGCCGGCAAGGTCGCCAGCGTGTGCAGCAGGCCCGCGCGCTGTGCGCGCGTC
>JBDTWV010000309.1:0-4161 GCA_040006495.1 Dokdonella sp. | reverse complement strand
CATGCCTTTCGTCATGGGTTCTGGTGGCGCCGGTTTGGTACGCTCGGGAATCACTTTCGACAAGGGTTCGTCCAATGAAGCATTCCTCCCTCGCGCTGGCATTGACCACGGCGTTGTCCACCCTGGCGCTGGGCGCCTGCCAATCGCAGATCACGGCCAACGCGCGCACTCCGCATGCGGCGCAGGCTGATGCCGCCAAGGTGGATGCCAATCCGTTGTTCACGGAGAGCACGCTGCCGCTGCTCTATCCGCCGTTCAACACGATCAAGGATCGCGACTTCGCGCCGGCGTTCGATCGCGGCATGGCCGATCAACTCGTGGAAGTCGATGCGATTGCAAACAATGCAAACGCGCCGACCTTCGACAACACGATTGTCGCGATGGAGAAGACCGGCCAGATCCTCGAGCGCACCAGCACGGTGTTCTTCAACCTGGCCGGCGCCGATACGAATGATGCGCGCAAGAAGATTCAGTCCGATTACGCAGCGAAGCTGGCCGCGCACCACGATGCGATCTATCTCAATCCGAAGCTGTTCGCGCGTATCGATGCGCTCTACGCGACACGCGCAAAGCTGGGCCTCAACCCGGAAGGCGTGCGCCTGATCGAGCGCTACCACACCGATTTCGTGCGCGCAGGCGCCAACCTGTCCGATGCCGACAAGGTGCGCCTGAAGGCGATGAACGCCGAGCTCGCGACGCTGGGTACGAAGTTCAACCAGAACGTGCTCGCCGAGGTCAATGATTCAGCCGTCGTGGTCGATACCAAGGCTGAGCTTGACGGCCTTTCCGACGAGGCGATCACCCGTGCTGCGGCCGAAGCGAAGTCGCGCGGCCTCGATGGAAAATATGTGATCACGCTGCAGAACACGACCGGCCAGCCGCCGGAGATGTATCTGACCAACCGCGCGCTGCGTCAACGACTCTACGAGGCGTCAGTCGCGCGCGGCAGTCGTGGCAATCAGTACGACAACACGGCGCTGGTGTCGAAGATCATGAAGTTGCGCGTCGAGCGCGCAAAGATGATGGGTTTCCCAAACTACGCCGCCTACAGCCTGGACGACCAGACCGCGAAGACGACAGGTGCAGTCAACGCGATGCTCGGCAAGCTGGCACCGCCCGCAGTCGCGAATGCGAAACGCGAGGCGGCGGCCCTGCAGAAGATGATCGACAAGGAACAGCGCGCAAAGGGTGAGCCGACGTTCAAGCTCAAGGCTTGGGATTGGACGTTCTACACCGAGAAGGTGCGCGCCGCGAAGTTCGCATTCGACGAGGCGCAGTTGAAGCCGTACTTCGAAATGAAGAACGTGCTCGAAAACGGCGTGTTCTATGCCGCCGGCCAACTCTACGGCCTGAAGTTCAAGCAGCGCACCGATCTGCCGGTGTATGAGCCCGACGTCCTCGTATATGACGTTTTCAACGAGGACGGCTCGCAACTTGCGATTTTTATCGCCGACGAATATGCGCGTCCTTCGAAGCGCGGCGGAGCGTGGATGAGTTCCTACGTCCAGCAGAGCGGATTGATGGGAACGTTGCCAGTGGTCGCCAATCACCTCAACATCCCGAAGCCTCCCGAAGGCAAGCCGACCCTGATGACCTGGGATGAGGTCAATACGATGTTCCACGAGTTCGGCCACGCGCTGCATGGCATGTTCTCGAACGTGAAATATCCGACGTTCAGCGGTACTGGCGTGCCGCGCGACTTCGTCGAGTTCCCCTCGCAGGTCAACGAGATGTGGGCTGACTGGCCGAGCGTGCTGGCCAATTATGCCAAGCACTACCAGACCGGCGAGCTTATGCCGAAGGCGTTGCTCGACAAGGTGCTGGCGAGCGCGAAATTCAATCAGGGCTTCAAGACGACCGAATATCTCGGCGCGGCGATGCTGGATCAGAACTGGCATCAGATCGACAGCGTCGACGCGGTGCCTGCAGCAAGTGGTGTGATGGCGTTCGAGGCCGCCGCGCTGAACCAGGACGGGATCGCCTATGCGCCGGTTCCGCCGCGCTACCGTACCCCCTATTTCAGTCACATCATGGGCGGATATGCAGCGGGCTATTACGCCTACATCTGGTCCGAAGTGCTCGATGCGGATACGGTCGAGTGGTTCAAGCAACACGGCGGACTGACCCGCGCCAACGGCGACCGCTTCCGCGCGACGCTGCTCTCGCAGGGCGGCAGCAAGGACGCGATGCAGTTGTTCCGCGACTTCACCGGCCATGGTCCGCAGATCGAACCGCTGCTGGAACGACGTGGGTTGACGGCGAAAAAAGGAAAGTAGGAAAAAAGCATCGCGCCTTCCGGCGCTCCCATCAGGAAAAGCGTCTGGTTCCTGTGGCAGCGGCGGTGGCGATACCCGTGCGCAGGGCGGTGCAGAGCACCGCCCTGCGCGTGCGATTGCGGCGACCCGCGGGGTGTCAGCCGCCCAACTCGATGGATGCGGGCTCGTCGTTTTGGGCGTATGGAGGCGCGCTGGGCCACGGTGCGCGCACGATTATGTTCCAGGCGCGCTCGACCAGTGCGCGACGTGCATCGAGGCTTGCGTTGCCGCCGATCAGTACGGTTTTGTTGCTGCGGCGGAATTCCGGGCGATCGAGAAAGTCGCGCACTTCCGCGGTCCAGCTCAGTCGATCGACCGGCAGCGGCAGGATCAATTCGCCGTCGGTCGTCACGTAGGTCAGACCGGCACCGACCGGCTGCAGCGTGCCGTCTTTCGCCCGTGCGCCAAGGTGGGTGACGACCAGCTGCAGCGCGTTGACGAGGAAGCGTCCTTCGAGTTCGGAGCCTGCGGTCATGCCAAGTTCGAGCAGCGCATCGCAACCGTTCGCGGGGCGTAGTTTGTCCAGCGCATCGATGAGGCTGGTCTGCAGCGTCGGCGTGAATGCACCGCGGCGCAGGAACTGGCGCACCAGCAGCGGATCGCGGCAATAGCCGAGCAGGCGTTTGCTGTTTTTCTCGCGCAAATCATCCGGCGAGAGTTTCCAGACCACATCGTTGATGCGCGAGCTTTGGGAGAGAACATTTGCACCCGCTCCGCCGACGGCTGCGAGTGCGGTTCCGGCGCTGAAGCCACCGCCGCTGCCGACCCAGGCGAGGCTCGACAGTCGCTCCTGTATGTACGGATTGGTGGTGTACGGATCGATTCCCAGCCGCTTTGCAATATCGCGCTTGGCTGTGTTGTAGGCGACCTGGCGTTTGATCTCGCGCTCCGCTTCGCTGCCCACCCGGGTGTACCAGTGCTTTTTCGGCTTCGCGACCGCATCGGGGTCGCCCTGGCGAGCATCGGTCATCGGGCCTTCGTCGACCGGATAGGGATTGCCGTGCTGCCCGAGCGTGCGCGCGGTGCGGTCAGACAGCGTCTGCGCCTGGGTGCCGATCTTGTGCAGGCGGTCGCCGAAGTAGCGCGCGACACCGGCGGGAATGCCGAGCACGGTATCCAACGGATGCATGACGATCTGGCCGATCATCTTGCCGGTCGCAACGAACTTGTTGCCGGCCGCACTCAGGAATACGCTGGAACGCGTGACCTTGTCGAGGGCCGCGAGCGCGGGCATTTCCGCTTCACGTTCGGCGAGGATCTCGACGCTTTCCGCGCTGAGTGGTCCGAATGGCGTGTCGAGGGTGAAACGCGCCATGTAACCGCGCAATTGGACGCGGGTGTCGACCGAGAAGCCCGGTCCGGACAACAGCGCTGCCTGGACCAGGGTTGCCGCGTCGACAATCGGTTCCTGCTCGATCGGGACGCGCGTGTCGGCGACGTGCTCGGCCGCGTGCGGGGCGCCGGTAGCGGCGAACGCCACGCCTTGCGCCAGCATCAGGCTTAGTTTAAGGAAGCGAAGGGGCCAGCTGTCCATCGAAGAATTTACGCCGTCGCGATCGCCGCGCCCGACCTTGCCAAGTCGATGCTCAACCGCCGGTGAATGCGCCGTACTGGCGGTAGCGCCGATAGCGCTGATCGAGCAGCGCCTGCGTGTCGAGCGCTTCGAGTTCGTCGAGCTGATTGAGGATGACGGCTTTCAGGCGGATCGCCATCGAGCGCGGGTTGCGATGCGCGCCGCCGAGTGGTTCGCGCACGACCTTGTCGATCAGGCCCAGTTCGAGCAGGCGCGGCGCTGTCATCGCGAGCGCCTCAGCAGCATCGCGCGCTTTTTCCGCTGTTTTCCACA
>JBDTWV010000308.1:0-4178 GCA_040006495.1 Dokdonella sp. | reverse complement strand
CCGGCAACTACAAGCTGGTGTGTCTGGTGCACGAAGGCATGACCGGAACCGTGCATGTCCTGGATCCGTCATTGCCGTTGCCGCACGATCAGGCTTACTACGATCGCGTAGCGGCGGCCACACGCCATGATCTGCTGGCGGACCGGCATGACAACCGAAGTGATAATGACGGCGCTATGAACGACGCCGACGAGTCGCGTGGACAACAACGCGAAGTGACCGCCGGCGGGGGCAGTATATCGGCCACGCCCGGCGGCCAACAGGCCGTGTCGGTCATGCGTTTCATGCAGTCGCGGGTGGAAATTCGCGCGGGTGGGACGGTCGAGTGGAACAACGTCGATCCAGCCACTCCGCACACGATCACCTTCGGAACCGAACCCGACAATCCGGCCATACCGGTCAATGTGACGCCGGACGCGGATGGCGGTTTGAGCGCCACCATCACTTCCCCCTCCGATAGCGCGAACTCGGGCCTGATCGTTGCTAGTGGACTCGAGCGCGTCGGCGTGGCGGTCGCGTCGCTCAACCCCACCCACTTCCGCGTTACTTTCCCGCATGCCGGCACCTATCCGTACAAGTGTGCCCTGCACGACAACCTGGGCATGAAGGGCGTCGTGGTGGTTCGCCCATAAGCGATAGCGGGGACGCGTTCCCTTCTGCCGTTTCCGGAGGAAGGGAACCGCGTTCGTAACGAAGTTCGCTGAGATGCTGCCGCGGCTGGCTCTCGCGATGGTGCTTTGCAAGCCTACCCCGTAGCCGGTCGTGGCTTGCTGAACGATTTTCGTGGCCGCGGTTCGGGAATGATCAGGAGCGGCAATGGCATCACAGCACCTTCGCGAGCGAGGGCAAGCTCGTGATGCCTGCGCAAATGACGGCAAAGCGCGTCGCGACCCGCAAGTAGCAAGAAGGTCGGCTGTTAAATTGCGTGGACCCGAAGAACTCACGCGAAGCTTTCTGATCGGTCATCGCCTGCCTCACCGTGTACTTCACGCCAAGCGCTGAAACACAATCGTTCACATGGCGCTTCGAGTGCAGTACGGCCATTCTCTTGTGCTGGCGCGTCTCAATTCATGCGTCTGTCCGCTGCCATTCCAGCGAATGAACGGCAGGTATTGCTCAACCTATACGTCAGCACGAACGGCGCAACGTGGGTCAACAACTGCGGCTGGAAGGGTGGCGTCGATATCAGTTCCGGCCGATCACTGAGAACGCCACTGATATAGCGCAGCCGGCGCTATCCGAAAACTCCAGATCGATCCGCAGGTAATGCCTCGCTTTGCCGCAGGCGTGACGAGCGACGCCGGGGTCCGGCGTCGATGTCAGCAATCCATATCCAATCTCGTATCCCCTAGTGAGTACCAATTTGGTGCCCTGCTGGTCGCAGCCGAAGTCTCACCGGGAGCAAATGATGCAAACCACACAACGTGCGAACGACATTGGGCGAACCACCGCTGACTTCACGGGCATGCGCGATATTTCGGGCAGCGTGACGCGCGGCATATTTCTATGCCTGCTTTCGGTCGGCGCCACGTCCACCACACTCGCGCAGGACGTCGACGCCTTCAATCCGCTCGCCCAGCAGACGCCAAGCACGCTGGCGATCCAAGCCGATGGCAAGATTCTCATTGGCGGCTACTTGCTCAACGCCAGCAACACCCTTGTTGGCGTCCAGCGCCTCAAGGTCGACGGTACCGTCGATACGAGCTTCACGGAATTGGATGTGGATTCGGAAGTAAAAGCGGTCGCTGTGCAGGCCGATGGCAAGATCCTGATCGGCGGCCATTTCAACACGCTCGGTTTGGATACCCGTCACTACCTGGCGAGGCTGAACGCGAATGGGACGCTCGATACGAGCTTCGCTGATCCGGACCTCGATGGCGACGTGTGGGCGCTTGCGGTGCAAGCCGATGGCAAGGTTCTGGCCGCCGGCGACTTTCAGAACGTCGGCGCGACTGCACGCAGTTACGCAGCACGCTTCAACCCGAACGGAACTCTCGACATCGGGTTCGCCGATCCGCAGATCGATGCACCGGCACGCGCGGTGGCATTGCAGGCCAACGGCAGCGTTTTGGTGGGTGGCTATTTTCTCGGCGCCGCGGGAAATACCTCGCTCGGTTCGATCATTCGCTTCAGCGCCAGCGGCGCTCTGGATGCCGCGTTCCCGATCGATCCATCCGCGACTAACGTAAGCACCATTGTGGTGGCCCCCGACGGCTCGATCTATGTCGGCAGCTCGTACAACACTACTGATCAGCAGTCGACCAGGCCCGTCGCCAAACTCTCGACCAATGGCACGCTCGACGCCAATTATGCGGATATCCATACCGGCGCCGGAACGAATTGTCTGGCCCTCCAGCCGAACGGCAAGTTGCTGTTCGGCGGGTTGTTCCAGGTTGTCGACGGACAACCGCGCCACGGCCTAGGGCGGCTGAATGCCAATGGTTCGCTCGACGCGAGTTTTGGCGATCTGCAATTCAGCTTCAATGCTGCGGATCCCAACGGCACCGTTTTCGGCGTGGCCGCACAAACTGATGGCAAGACGATCGCCATCGGCAATTTCACACTCGCCAAAGGCCAGCCGCGCCAGTTCGCCGCACGCGTGGTGACCGGCGACGCCGTGGGCAGCAAACTGAGCGGACAAGCGTCAGGCGCCAACGTCATCGTCACGTGGACACGCAGCGGGAACGGCCCGGAGCTGGCGCAAGCGCCAACCCTGTTGCATTCGAGCGATGGCGTGAACTTCATTGCAGTCGGTGCGATGGCGCGCATCGCCAATGGCTGGCAGGTGACGGCGAACTACAACGTCGGTGGCACGCCGTTCTACCTGCAAGCCGTTGGCACCACCAGCGCGGGTGCGGACAACGGCTCGTCTGGACGCGCCGTGAGTCCCGTGTACGTCAGCGACCGGATTTTTGCCGACGGATTTGAATAGAACGTGGTGCGTTACTGCTCGCGCAAGGTAGATCAGGCTGCTCGCTTTGCGCTGACCTCTGGGTAACTTCGCAATGCAACTATTGACGCACTTTTCAATGTGCTGGCGTTGGTCACTCCAAAATGAGGGAAGTGGCCAACTTTCGGCGAGTGCCAACACTTCTACGACAGCCATCGCGCGTGTAGGAGCAGCGCAGGCGCGAGCGGAATCGCACTTTGTGACGTGGTTTCGATTGCAGCGCCCCTGCAAGGAGACAATGCAGCGACGACAGCGTTGCTCCAATTCCGCAGTACCGCGCTATCTATCGCATGGTGAACACCTCGCTGCCGAGGGTCGCTAGGTCCACAACCAGCTGGCAGGTCCAGTCCCGGCGCCACCGAACCCGAACCAATTACTGGATGGAAGTTCCGCCCTCTGCCCGAACCCGCTGATGCCCAACCCCAGCGCGGCGTGGGATGCCGCGACCGGAATCACGCCGTGGTACAGCGCCTGCGATCCGATTTTCAAAAATGGGTTCGAGTAGTCGGATCGGCACGCCGATCTCGCTTCAACGCACAACCCGGCGCCGTGCGGATGTCAGCAATCCGCGCGGATTCACGTATCCATCGGTGAGCGGCGATTTCCGCCGATTCGCGTCGCATCCGGGCAAGCAAGCAGTTGCCCACCGCGATTCTCGATGGCTGGACAGCGCAGACGTATTCGTCGACCGCATCTGAAAGGAACTCCTCATGCACCACTTTCACCGTTTCCGTACTGCTCGCCAGATCGGCGCAACGAGACATTCCTGGAGCGCGCGCAGTCGTCTGTTGACCGCCGTTGTCATACTGGGCGTTGCTCTGTCGAGCGTTGCCGTGCATGCGCAGGTCTACGACGGCAAACCGGATCCGACCTTCGGCATCTCCGGATCCGGCTGGACCAACAACGCCGTGGGCTATGCGAACTTCGCAACGGCACTGGCGCGCCAGAACGATGGCAAGATTCTCGCGGCGGGGACACTGACGAGGTCCGACGGCAGCACGATTGTCAGCGTGATGCGCCTGAACGCGGACGGCTCCATCGACACCCCTTTTGGTGGAACCGCGTTGCCCGGCACCGGTGGTTATTTCTTCACGTCCACCAGCTTTCCGGCGCCATCGAACGAGTCGGCGAGTGCGATCGCGGTGCAATCCGACGGCAAGATCGTCGTTGCCGGGAGCTTTACCGGAAGCTCGCCGAGCGGCGAACCGAAAGGCACGTTGTTGTTCCG
>JBDTWV010000307.1:0-4181 GCA_040006495.1 Dokdonella sp. | reverse complement strand
CGGTATCCATCCAAGATTTGCACTTGGCGGTATCGAGCTGAAGACGCACATCCTTGCCGGCGGCAATCGGATTGAAATAACCGACGCGCTCGATGTAGCGACCGTCGCGCGCATTGCGCTCATCGGTCACGACGATGTGATAGAACGGACGCTTCTTGGCGCCACCGCGGGAAAGGCGAATCTTGACCATTCGTAGATCTCTGAAAATTCAGGAATTTTTTCCTGGCGCCACCAATAGTACTGGCTACGCCCGAGGGAGCCGCGCATTCTAGCTGAATTCACGGAAAAATAAAGCCCTGCGCGGAGTTAGACTGAAAACCAATCGCAGAGGCTATTGGACCGGCTCAAGCCCGGGCGCATCCCAGCGTATCGAAGCGCTCCGCTCATGGTTCGATCGTTCCCCACGAACTGCCCACTCGATCCCCACAACACTTGACAATGCGCGCGCCTCTCAGCGCGGCGGCATGAACCCGCCGCCACCGCCCATGCCGCGCATCGCGCCGGACATCTGGCGCATTAAACCCTTCATACCACCGCTGCCCAGCTTCGACATCATCTTTTCCATCTGCTGGTACTGCTTGAGTAGCTTGTTCACATCCGCCGGCTGGGTCCCTGAACCGCGTGCAACGCGCGCACGGCGCGAACCTTTCAGCAGATCCGGATGGCGGCGTTCCTTCTGCGTCATCGAACCGATGATCGCGATCATCCGGTGCACTTCCTTGTCGTTGACCTTTGACTTGACCTGCTCGGAAAGGCCCGAGATACCGGGGAGTTTTTCCATCAGCGACGCCATGCCGCCCATGTTGACCATCTGGTCGAGCTGGTCACGCATGTCGTTGAGGTCGAAGCGCTTGCCCTTCATGACCTTTTCGGCAAGTTTGCGTTGCTTTTCCTGATCGACGCTAGCCTCCACCTGCTCGACCAGCGACAGCACGTCGCCCATGCCGAGAATGCGTTGCGCGATTCGATCCGGATGGAACGGCTCCAGCGCATCGACCTTCTCACCGGAGCCAATGAACTTGATCGGCCGGCCGGTGACATAGCGCACCGACAACGCGGCACCACCGCGCGCATCGCCATCGGCCTTGGTCAGTACCACACCGGTCAGCGGCAACGCTTCGGCAAACGCCTTCGCGGTAGTCGCCGCATCCTGGCCGGTCATCGAGTCGACCACGAACAAGGTCTCGATCGGATTCAAGGCCGCGTGCAGCGCCTTGATCTCGCTCATCATTTCTGCGTCGACGTGTAGGCGGCCCGCGGTGTCGACAATCAATACCTCGGCAAAATTCTTCCTGGCCGCATCGAGCGCCGATTTGGCGATTGCGACCGGATCTTCGCTGCCGGTGGATGGGTGGAACAACACATCAACCTGGCCTGCCAACGTGCGCAGCTGTTCGATCGCAGCCGGACGGTAGACGTCGCAGCTGACCACCATGACTTTTTTCTTCTTGCGCTCCTTGAGGAAGCGCGCCAGCTTGGCGACTGTCGTGGTCTTGCCGGCGCCCTGCAGCCCGGCCATCAGCACCACCGCCGGCGGTGCCGCTGCCAGGTTGAGGTCGGTATTCGCCGAGCCCATCAGCGCAGTCAACTCGCCCTGCACCACCTTCACCAGCGCCTGCCCCGGGGTCAGGCTGCGCAGGACTTCCTGGCCGAGCGCCTTGACCTGCACGCGCTGGATCAGCGCCTGCACGACCGGCAACGCGACGTCTGCCTCAAGCAGTGCGATGCGCACCTCGCGCAGGGCCTCGCGGATGTTCGCTTCGGTCAGGCGCCCCTTGCCGCGCAGGCGCTGAACGGTGGCGGAAAGACGTTGGCTGAGTGACTCGAACATGAGCAGACCGGGCAAGCTGGAAAGCCGTCGATTATAGCCGAGGCGTTTCGCCCCTGCGGCGAAACAGCTGGGTGCGAGCGGCCGCAGGTGGGTGCTTGTACTGAGTCATTCGAAAACGCGATGCAAAGGTATCGCGCCTGCCGGCGCTCCAACCAGGCGGCAACCAATCGAGCCCGGCGGCGCTCCCACTGTGCAACCGCCAGATGCGTGACGCATTCACCCGACGCGATGGCTATGCGACACTGCCGCAATGATGATCCCGACCCTCGCCCTGCTGGCGATCATGCTGTACCTCGTCGCGACGGGCATCCTCATGCGCCCGCTGCTCGATCGTGGCCACTCCCCTGCCTTGCTCGCGACGGGCGCCGCTGTGATCGCTGTACTGGCCCACATTGGCGTGTTGCTCGGCATGCATCGAGGCGCGCTCGATTTGCATTTCTACGCCGCATTGTCATTGGTTGCCTGCGGTGTCGCGGCATTGACCCTGCTCGTCAACCTGTCGCGACCCGTCGCAGCACTGGGCCTGATCGTGTTTCCGCTCGCGGCGCTGCTGCTCGGCATCGATGTATTCGTCGCGCCACCGACCACACCCGAAGTCATCGACTGGCAAATCAAGCTGCATGTGACGGTCGCACTTCTCGCCTTCAGCGTGCTCTCGATCGCGGCGGTGTTCGCGATCCTGCTCGCGATCCAGGAACGCGCCTTGCGCCATCGTCAATTCGGGGTTTGGTTGCGCGCTATGCCGCCGCTGACCTTGACCGAAACCTTGCTGTTCCGCCTGATTGCCGCGGGGTTTGTGCTGCTGACCCTGACCTTGCTCAGCGGTATCCTGTTCGTCGACAACCTGTTCGGCCAGCACTTGGTGCACAAGACCGCGCTTTCGATCGTGGCGTGGCTGGTGTTCGGCACGCTGCTGTGGGGTCGCTGGCGCCATGGCTGGCGCGGCAGTCGCGCGGTGAATCTCACATTGACGGGAATGGCGATCCTGCTGCTCGCATTCTTCGGTTCGAAGTTCGTGTTGGAAGTCATCCTGCATCGCACGGCTTGATGTTGATTGCCATCCCTTACCATGCGCAGTGGGGAAGGTGCCCGACAGGGCGGATGGAGGCTACCCGCTGATTAAGATGGTGTCCTCGCCAAAAAAGCGCCCCGTTCCGCCTTCGGTACCTTCCCCCGCTGCGCAGCGGAAGGAACAACATTTCAATCGCTATGCCGACTCGCTTCGATCGCCTCGCTGAGTCGATCGACTGCAACAATCTCCATCTCTCCCATCCTCGCCTTCTTCGGCGCATTCGCCTTCGGCACGATCGCGCGACGGAATCCGTGCGTCGCTGCCTCTTTCAGGCGCTCCTCGCCATTGGGTACCGGGCGGATTTCGCCGGACAGGCCCACTTCGCCAAACACTACGGTCTTGTCCGGCAGTGGCCGGTCGCGGAAGCTCGACAGCACCGCGAGAAGTACGGGCAGATCCGCTGCGGTTTCCTGCACACGGATGCCACCGACTACGTTGACGAACACATCCTGATCATAGACCGCAGCGCCGCCGTGCCGGTGCAATACCGCAAGCAGCATGGCGAGACGATTTTGTTCGAGGCCGAGTGCGACACGACGCGGATTGCCGAGCGACGATTGATCAACCAGCGCCTGCACCTCGACCAGCAGCGGCCGGGTGCCCTCGCGGGTGACCATCACCGCGCTGCCGGCGGTCGGCTGTGTATGAGAGGACAGGAAGATCGCCGACGGATTGGGCACCTCGCGCAGACCCTTGTCGCCCATCGCGAACACGCCGAGTTCGTTGACCGCGCCGAAGCGATTCTTGAAGGCGCGCAGGATACGGAAACGACTGCCCACCTCGCCTTCGAAATACAGCACTGCATCGACCATGTGTTCAAGCACGCGCGGCCCGGCAATGCCGCCTTCCTTGGTCACGTGACCGACCAAAAACACGCTGGTGCCGGTCTCCTTCGCGAAGCGCACCAGGCGCGCCGCGGATTCGCGTACCTGCGACACGGAACCCGGCGCTGCGGTCAGCGTCTCGGTCCAGATGGTCTGGATCGAATCGATGATCAGCACATCGGGCCTGTTCGACGCGGCTTCGCCGAGAATGCGCTCGATCGAGGTTTCGGCCAGCGCCTCAAGGCCTTCAAGCACGATGCCAAGACGCTGCCCGCGCGAAGCGACCTGGGCCAGCGATTCCTCACCCGTCACATACAGCCCGCGCACACGCTGGCCGATTGCGCCGAGCATCTGCAGCAACAACGTGGACTTGCCAATACCGGGATCGCCGCCGATCAGCACCACCGAGCCGGTGACGAGGCCGCCGCCGAGCACGCGATCGAGCTCGGTGATG
>JBDTWV010000306.1:0-4182 GCA_040006495.1 Dokdonella sp. | reverse complement strand
ATGTGGAGACCCTCGAGCTGCTCGAAGAACTGCTCGCCGCGTATCCAGGTACCTTGCTTCTGGTCTCGCACGATCGAGAGTTCCTGGACAACGTGGTGACCAGCACGCTGGCGCTCGAAGGCAATGGGCGCGTAGGCGAGTACGTGGGCGGTTACACCGATTGGGTGCGCCAGTCGACGCGTGCGCGAAGCAAAGCCGCGAGTGTGGCCGCTGCCTCGGCCGCGCCCGCTCCGGATGCCGCACCGGCCTCTTTAAAGCGCAAGTTGAACTACAAGGACTCGCGCGAACTCGACGAGTTGCCCAAGCGCATCGAAGCGCTCGAAGCGCGCATCGCCGAATGTGGGGCGAAGATGCAGGAACCTGCGTTCTACCAGCAAGATGGTGCGGCGATCATCGCGGCGAATAGCGAAGTTGCAGTGCTGCAGACAGAACTGGATGCCGCTTATCAGCGCTGGCAGGAACTCGATGCTGGATAGCAGGCGTCGCGCAAAAACGTTGGATGCGCGGCGCGACATGATGGTGTCGTCGCGGCTGCGCCGCTCCTAAAACAGCTTTTGGATTTTGCTCGTGTAGGAGCACTGCATGCGCGATGGGAAGGATCGTTGCGCAGATTGAGGTCGAGGCTGTGCCGCTCCTGCACGAGCAGGCTTTCGAGGTTCAGTTCTCTTCGGGTGGTGGCGGAGGCGGTGGCGGTGGCGGCGGCGCGGCCAGTGCTGGGGGTGCAGGAGGCGCGGGTGGCGGTGGTGGCATGCTGAAGATCGACTTGAACGCTGGCACTTTCACGGTCAGGACCACGCTTTTGCGTTCGCGCAGCAGCTTGATCGGGACATTGGTTCCGGTCGGTTGATCGCGCAGTGCGCGCAATGCGTCTTCGGGGCGACTCACGGATTCGTTGGCGACGCTGGTGATCACATCGCCGGCATGCAGCCCCGGTAGCGAATTGGCGTCTGCCGAGATGACCAGCGCACCCTTGTCGACGCCGAAGTAGTGGCCCAGGTCCGCGTTCACTGGCGCCAGGTTGAGACCCCACCACGGCATCGATTGAAGCGCCGCACGACGCGCACTTGCGGCCGAGCGGCGCGCTCCATCGGCGGTGCGACGCGCATCTTCGGCCGCGCCGCGGCCTTCCTCTGCATGCCCTTGTTCGACCTCGCTGTGCGCGCGTTCAACTTCGGCGCTCATGCGCAGCTTTTCCTGCGTGGCGCGCTCGACCTCCGCATGCACGCGTTCATTGAAATCAGCAGGCAGGAAAGGATGTGCGGGATCTTCATTCATCAGTTCAGGCCAGTTCAAGGCCTCGCGACGCTGCGCCTTCAGTACCACGTCGTGCTGGACCTTCGCGCCGCGTTGCCATCCAATGCGGACCGCGTCGTTCTCCTTGATATCGCCGAGCATGGCGCGGGCGGTATCCAGCGATTGCGCGGGGTCGGAGCCGACCAATGGCTTGCCGTTGATCGCGCTGATCACGTCGCCATCGTGCAGGCCGGCGCGTGCGGCCGGCCCATCGGGCGTGATCGCGCTGATGCGCACGCCGTGTGGATCGGTGCCGAGCACCACGCCGATCATCGCGCGGTCCGGTTGGCCCAGATAGCGAAATGCATAGGCGCGCGGTCCAACGTCACCGAGTTCGGCCGACAGCGAGGCCATCTTGCGCGAGATCTCCTGCATCTGCGTGCGTAGCTGGGCGAGTTCCGCGCGCGCAGCCTCGGCCTTCGCGGCGGACTGGTCGGCAGTCGTAGCGGCTGGTGTGGCGGCGACTGCTTTCGGCGCCGCTTCGGCGGCGAGCACAGCAGGCGCTGCGAACGCGAGAGCGGCAACCAGCAAAGTGCGTTTCATGGCCGGATACCCTTAGTTGAATTGAGTGGGGGAAGTCGGCGCGGTGCGTGTGGCGCCGGCGTCGTTGGCGGCGATCGCGAATGCACTACCACGGATCGTCGCGAGGTCTTCGAGCAGGGCGACACGCTGGCGCCACAGCGGCAATGCGTCGGCGTTGCTGCGGGTGGCGCCGAGTTGTAGGTCGACGAGGCCGATCAGATCCTCGAACTCGACCGCCGCCATCAGATCGCGACTGTTCTGCGGCGCGTGTGCGGAGACTGCTGCGATCCAGCGTTCCAGGGTTTGCGAACGCAGGTGCAGCTTGGACAGTTCATCGCTGCCGGTATTTGCGACCAGGGGTGACGGCGGCGTGGTTGCAGTGTGCGTCGCAATCGGCGCGGTGGGCTCTGCTGGTTCTCGCTTTGCCAGATGTGGTAGCAGCAGCGCGAGCGCAACTGCGGCAGCGAGTGCGACTGGAAGCGCGTAACGCCATCGCATTGCAGCGCGGCGTTCGCCGAGTGCTCGCGCGAGGTCGGGCCAAAGGTCCGGTTGCGGGCCGGCGTCCGGCAGCGCGCGCAATGCGGCCGCGACCGTGTGGTCGCGATAGGTGACTACGGTGTCGTCGCGGACAGACATGGCGCGACCTCCTGCTGGCGTTGTGGTGTATGCGGTTCGAGCATTGCGCGCAGATGACCGATGCCGCGCGCGACCTGGGATTTTGAAAAGCTCACGGAATTGCCGGTCATGCGGGCAATTTCCTGATGCGTGTATTCCTCGACGTGATACAGCCAGAGCACGCTGCGTGTCAGGGCTGGCAGGCGTGCCAGCGCGCGTTCGAGCTGGGCGGTGTCAGCGAATGCCCATGGCGATGGTCCGCCACCGGGCGTCGCGTCATCGTCGGGCAGTTCCTCGAATACGACCGCGCGCTCGCGGCGCAGGCGCATCAGCGCTTCGTTGACCACGATCTGACGCAGCCAGCCCCAGAACGGCGCCTCGCCGCGAAACTGGCCGATGCGTTCGAGCAGTCGCAGCATCGCGTCATGCACGGTTTCGCGTGCGCTGTCGGCATTGCCGAGCATGCGCAGTGCGAGTGTGTACGCCGGTCGTTCGAACGCGCGATAGATCTGTTCGATTGCCCCGACATCACCGCGTCGCGCTCGGGCGATGAGGGTGTCGGGAATGTCGATCTGGAAGGAAATGGCGCTCACGGAATACTCAGATGCGCTTGCCTGCGCTTTGGTCGCAGGCTGCTGCATTCTGCCGCGGAAGCGGGTCGGTCGCGATGTCTTATGCAGGAGCGCTGCAAGCGCGACCGGACAGTAGCGAACGCCCTGTCCGCAGATTGTCCGGTGGCGTTGCGGACACTGTCCGTCAGCCGCTGTTGGAAAAAATAGCATTGAATATCAAGACGGTGGCAGCTGGCACGGTCGTTGCTAAAAAAGGGCAAGCAAGACCGAATTCCCCGGAGCCCGTCACCCCATGATCCGCGACACCTCGGCACAGGACCGCCAACTCAGCCCACAGCGCAATCGGCGCAAACAGTTCCTCTGGATCGGTGCTGGTGCATTCGTCGTGGTGATCGTGCTCGCCTGCATGCCGACGGTGGCACGGTTGCTGTCGGCAGATTCATCGGCGAGTGCGACGCGGCTGCGCATTGCCGAGGTCAAGCGCGGCACCTTGACCCGCGATGTGTCGGTGCAGGGCAAGGTGGTCGCCGCGGTCAGCCCAACGGTGTACACGCGCACTGCGGGCACAGTGTCGCTGGATGTGAATGCGGGCGACAAGGTGAAGAAAGGCGAGGTGCTGGCCGAGATCGATTCACCGGAATTGACCAACAAGCTCAAGCAGGAACAGGCGACGCTGGATAGCCTCGGCCTCGATGTCGAGCGCGCCACAATCGACAACCGCAAGGCGCAGGCGGCATCGCAGATGGCGTACGAGCAGGCGGTGATCGATCGCGAGACTGCCGAACGCGAAGTCCAGCGCAACCAGAAGGCATTCACGATGGGCGCGCAGGCCGAGATGACGGTGTTGCGCGCGAAGGACGCGCTGGCCAAGACCAAGCTCAGCGAGCTCAATGCGCAGCACAACATAAAGCTCGATCGCGACAGCCTTGCATTCGAACTCAAGACCAAGCGCTTTGCGTTTGACCGCCAGAAGCTGCTGGTCGAGGACCTGACGCGTCAGGTCGACGAGCTGAAATTGCGGTCGCCGGTCAATGGCCAGGTCGGTCAGTTGATCGCGCAGCAGCGTGCGAATGTGGCCGCCAACGGGCCGATCCTCACCGTCGTCGACCTCAGCGCACTCGAAATTGAAGTGCAGGTGCCGGAAGTGTTCGCGCACGATCTCGGCCTCGGCATGAAAGCG
>JBDTWV010000305.1:0-4185 GCA_040006495.1 Dokdonella sp. | reverse complement strand
GTAAGCCAGCAGATTTACAGTCTGCCCCCGTTGGCCGCTTGGGTATCCCTCCGAAACGGAGCCGCGCATTTTCCGTTCCTCGACCACCTACTGTCAAGGGTAACGTGTGCGAAACTGTCGATCTACGTGCCGCGTCGACGATTGCGACTGTGGCGAGCGGCTTTTACAGCGCGGGATTGGCTCGGAACCTTTCAACTTCGACTTCCATCGCCTTGGAAAGATCCAGCAATCGCTGGGCGAAATCGGCCAGGCGGTGATCCTCGTCGCTGCTCGGATGCCAAAGCGGCACTGCAACCGGGGCTCCGTCAGCGCGATCCAGCGCGACGAAAATGATGACGCAGCTGGTCGCGCGACGCTCCGTCGAAGTTTTCAGGTCACGTGCCGCTACGTCCACCGCAAAGTGCATGCTGGAGTTTCCGGTACGGATCAGCTTGCAGCGCACCGTGACCAGATCGCCGATCAGGATCGGCGCGACAAACTGGATGCCGCCGACCGCGACCGTCACGCAATACTGACCGCTCCAACCAACCGCACCGGCATAGCCGGCCTGGTCGATCCATTTCATGACCATGCCACCGTGCACCTTGCCACCGAAATTGACGTCGCTGGGTTCTGCGAGAAAGCGGAATTCGACTTCCCGTTGCTGGCCTGGCATCGAGCGTTCCTCAAGTGACTGCGCCGCCTAGCGTACCGCCGCGTCTCGCGTTTGTGTGATCGCTGTCGCTGCCCCACCGTGAACGCGAGCCTAGACTTGAGTCGCCGCGACTGCAAAGCAAGGGGAATACGATGAGGATGATGGCTTGGCTTGGGCTTGCCTTGGTGTTTGCCGGCCACGTCGGCGCCAACGAAGTCACGATCAAGAATGACTCGCTGGGCGTTGGCGCCGGCAAACTCGTCCCCGGATTCGTGGCCGACGAGAAAGCCGCGTCGTGGCTCACCTCGCCCTGCACCGGCAATATCGTTGCCGCCCAGGTATTCTGGCGCTCGGTGAGCGGCGGCGCCGCGCAAGCCCACGAAGACTCGCTCGAAATCTATCGTGCAGGAACCTTTCCTGCTCCCGGAACCTTGGCGCTGACGGTCGGCGGCCCACTACTCACGGACGGGGTCATCAACGAATATCGCTATCTGGACGAGAACAATACCGTTCCGATCAGCGTCCCGGTGACGCAAGGCGAAACATTCGTTCTTGCCCTGACATTCGCCCAGGCTCCTGATCCCGCTGAAGGTCCGAGCGTGGTCGAGGACATCGACGGCATCACGCCCAATCGCAATGCCATCTATGCTCAGATCGGTCCTGGGGTTTTCGCTTGGTATGCGGCGGAAAAACTGGGGCTCAGCGGCGACTGGGTCCTGCGCGCCGTCGTCAATTGCCAGGCGATTTCGACCGACGCCGATGTGTCAGTCGCGATGAGTGCGACGCCAAGCGCGTACACGGCTGGCAACGCTCTCCAATACTCAATCACCGTGGCAAACGCCGGACCAACCGCGGCGAGCAGCACGACACTTGTCGATACTTTTCCATCGGCTTACCAATCGCCAACCTGGACCTGTATCAGCAGTGGCGGCGCAACCTGCCCTGCGGGGGCAAGCGGCAACATCATCGGCTCGGTGAATTTGCCCGTCGGCAGCCAGCTTGCCTTTACCGTTGACGGTACTATCGGGCCAGGCACGACCGGCACCGTGACCAATTCGATGACAGCAGTCGTCAATCTGCCTGCGACCGACCCCAACAGCGCCAACAACAGCGTGACCCTCGATCTTCATCCTGCCAACGAGGACATTATTTTCGCAAACGGTTTCGACGCGGTCCCTGTAGACAGACTTCCGATACCGGCCGTCGCCCTTGGTCGACGCCGCTAGGGCTATTGCAGGCGGATCGCCTCCGCGTCAGGCCAGCGCGACGTTCAAACGTTGAACAGGAAGTGCAGCACGTCGCCTTCCTTGACGATGTAGTCCTTGCCCTCCTTGCGCAGCCGGCCGGCATCGCGTGCGCCGGCTTCACCCTTGTACTGGATGAAATCATCATAACCGATGGTTTCCGCACGGATGAACCCGCGCTCGAAATCGGTGTGTATCACGCCAGCCGCCTGCGGCGCCGTCGCGCCAACTTTCACCTGCCAGGCGCGCACTTCCTTTTCGCCGGCGGTGAAATAGGTCTGCAGACCGAGCAACTTGTAACCGGCGTGAATTACGCGATTGAGGCCGGGCTCGTCGAGGCCGAGGTCCTTCAGGAACTCATCGCGATCGGCGTCCTCGAGTTGCGCCATCTCTTCTTCGATGGCCGCGCAGACCGGCACGACCTGGGCGCCTTCGGCGGACGCGCGCGCGCGCACCTGATCGAGATAGGGGTTGTTCTCGAAGCCGTCTTCCTTGACGTTCGCGATGTACATCAGCGGCTTCAAGGTCAGCAGGAACAGGTCGCGCACGAGCGCCTTTTCATCCTCGTCGAGGCCGAGGCTGCGCGCCGACTTGCCTTCGTTGAGACCTGCAGCGAGCTTCTGCAGCACCGGCTTTCTCGCCAGCGCTTCCTTGTCGTTGGCCTTGGCCGCGCGCTCGGCACGGTTCAGCGCCTTGTCGACCGATTCGAGGTCAGCCAGGGCAAGCTCGGTATCGATCGTCTCGATGTCAGAGATCGGATCAATCTTGCCAGCGACATGCACGATATCGGGATGGTCGAAGCAGCGCACGACATGCGCGATCGCGTCGACCTCACGGATGTGCGCGAGGAACTTGTTGCCGAGCCCCTCACCTTTCGATGCGCCGGCAACGAGGCCGGCGATGTCAACGAATTCCATCGAGGTCGGGATGATCTTCAGCGGCTTGGAAATCGCCGACAGCGCCGCGAGACGCGGATCCGGCACCGGCACGATCCCGACGTTCGGGTCGATCGTGCAGAACGGAAAATTCGCCGCCGCGATGCCCGCATTGGTCAGCGCGTTGAACAGCGTGGACTTGCCGACGTTGGGCAGGCCGACGATGCCGCATTTTATACCCATGGCTTGGATCCGGGATAGGAGAGTGGGAAATAGGGAATCGGCAGAGCAATGGTCGTGAGGCACGTGCCCTTACGATTCCCCATTCCCAATTCCCGATTCCCGGCTTGTGTGCAACTTCTTCATCGCTTCGTTGAATTCACCCGCCGCCGCGAGCGGCAATACATCCAGTGAGCGCGCGAGCGATTCGACGATCGCCAACTCATCCGCCGCCGACGGCCGCCCGAGCACCCAACCGGTGACGCCCTCCTTGTGGCCGGGATGGCCGATACCGACACGCAGCCGATGGAACCGGCCGTGTCCAAGGTGCGCAAAGATATCGCGCAAACCGTTCTGGCCACCGTGGCCGCCATCGAACTTGAGACGTGCCGCCCCGGGCGGAAGATCAAGATCGTCATGGACGACCAGCATCTCCTCCGGTTCGATTTTCCAATAACGAAGCGCCGCGCCGACCGACGCGCCACTCGCATTCATGAATGTGGTTGGTTTCAACAGCCAGAGCGGGCGGCTGTCAATCATGACCTTCGCGGTCTCGCCGCGCAGCTTCGATTCAACGCCAAAACGCACGCCTTCACGCTGCGCGAGCGCATCGACCAGCCAGAACCCGGCGTTGTGCCGGGTTCGCAGGTGTTCGGCCCCGGGGTTCCCGAGACCGACGATCAGACGCAGGCCAGCCATGTGCGTGCAGGCTCCGCGCATTGCCCGCACGGTTGCGCAGGCAATGCGTGAAGCAGACGATTATTTCTTCTCGTCTTTCTTGGCCGGGGCGGCGCCCTTTGCAGGAGCCGCTCCCTTCGCGGGCGCGCCCTTCGCACCAGCTGCAGCGCCAGCCGCAGCACCGGTCGCGCCAGCCGCAATCGCGTCGGCTTCGGCGACGACCGGAGCTACCTCCTCGCGAACTTCCTTCGCCACCACGACTGCGTGGTCGTATTCCTTGCCGAAGCGCAGATCCGGAATCTCGACGCCGGCCGGCAGCTTGAGATCGGACAGATGGATGATCTGGCCGATCTCCAATTCGGACAGATCTACTTCGATACTTTCCGGCAGATCCTTGGGCAGGCAGGAAACTTCGACGTCGGTCAGTTCCTTCATGATCACCACACCCGCCGTCTTGCCCGCTGCCGACGCTTCTTCGCGCAGGAAGTGCAGCGGCACGCGCAGGCGGATCGCCTCGTGCTCGCTGACGCGCTGG
>JBDTWV010000304.1:0-4186 GCA_040006495.1 Dokdonella sp. | reverse complement strand
CTTTCGATTCCCCCTGCCGGATGCAGCGGCGATCGCCGCCGTGGTGCGTGAGGAAGCGTTTCGCTATTCGCGCGAAAACGGCGGCCGGCGCGTCGAGGTTGACGCCGACGCGGCGCGCGCAGTGGTGCGCAATCTGGTCGGCCTCGCGCTCGATGACGCACGTCGAATCGTGCGCAAACTCATCTACGACGATGGCGCGCTGAGTCCCGCGGACTTGCCGGAACTGGCACGCGCGAAATTCGCGCTGCTCGATCGCAATGGCTCGCTGCACTTCGAATACGAAACCGCGAGGTTCGCCGATGTCGCCGGCCTCGAACGATTGAAACGCTGGATCGCGCAACGTCGCGCCGCGTTCGTCGGTGAGAAGATGTCGGTGAAACTCGATCCCCCGAAGGGTGTGTTGCTGCTCGGCGTGCAGGGCTGTGGCAAGAGCCTTGCCGCAAAAGCAATCGCGGGCGGGTTCGGCGTGCCACTACTGCGCCTCGACATGGGCGCGCTGTACAACAAGTTCCAGGGCGAAACCGAACGCAATCTGCGTGAATCGCTGGCCAGTGCGGAGCTGCTCGCGCCGTGCGTGTTATGGATCGACGAGATCGAGAAGGCACTCGCGACCGATACCGCCGATGAAGGGGTGTCGCAGCGCGTGCTTGGATATCTGCTGACCTGGATGGAAGAGCGCAAGGCATCGTTGTTTCTGGTCGCGACCGCGAACCAGGTCAACAAACTGCCTGCCGAGTTGCTGCGCAAGGGGCGTTTCGACGAAATATTCTTCGTGGATTTGCCCGATGTCGCGACCCGTGCCGAAATCTTCCGCATCCATCTCGTCCGGCGCGAGCTGCACCTCGATCAATACGATCCGAATGCCCTGGCGGCCGCGAGCACCAAGTTTTCAGGTGCGGAAATCGAACAGATCGTGGTCTCCGCGCTGTATGCCGCTGCAGCCGAGCGGCGCAAGCCGACTCAGGCCGACCTCCTCGCCGCCATTGCCGCCACACGCCCGTTGGCGGTGCTGATGGCCGAACCCGTCGCGGCGTTGCGCGATTGGGCATCCGGGCGCACTGTTCCCGCGAACGATGCAGCAGCCTGAACGCGGAAATTAAATCATCGACTCAGCGGATGCCACGCGCTGAACGAAGCGCGACTCGATTGCCGTTATCCTTGCCCCCGCCGCGCCGCTGGCCGAAAATGGCGGCCTTGTCCCGTTGTCTGCCGAAATGATCGATTCCGCCAGCTATCCACGCCTCGCCCGCATTGATTGTCCTGCGGACCTGCGCCAGTTCCCTGAGTCGGAGCTCGAAGACGTTGCGCACGAGTTGCGTGCGTACCTGATCGAGTCGGTGGCGACGTCGGGTGGCCATTTCGGGGCGAACCTCGGCGTGATCGAGCTGACCGTCGTGCTGCATTACCTCTTCGACACGCCGACCGATCGACTGGTGTGGGATGTCGGACACCAAGGTTATCCGCACAAGATCCTGACTGGTCGCCGCGACCGCATCACCTCGATCAAGAAGAAGAATGGCTTGGCTCCGTTCCCGCGACGTGAGGAAAGCGAGTACGACACGTTCGGCGTCGGCCATTCCTCGACCTCGATTTCGGCCGCGCTGGGCATGGCGATCGCGGCGCAGCGCAACGGCGACCACCGCAAGATTGTCGCCGTGATCGGTGACGGCGCAATGACTGCCGGCATGGCGTTCGAGGCGCTCAACCACGGTGGCGACGTCGAGCCGGACATGCTGGTCGTGCTCAACGACAACCAGATGTCGATCAGCGAAAACGTCGGTGCGCTGACCAAGATGCTGGCGCGCCTGATGGCGAGCCGCACCCTGAACCGGATCCGCGAACACGGCAAGAAGATGATGAAACGCGACGGCATCGTCTGGCGTTTCGCAAAGCGCTGGGAAGAACACGCCAAGGGCATGTTCGTGCCGTCGACATTGTTTGAGGAACTCGGCTTCCGCTACACCGGCCCGATCGATGGCCACGATATTCCGCTGCTGGTTTCGACCTTGCGCACGCTGAAGGAACTGAAAGGCCCGCAGCTGCTGCATGTGATCACGACCAAGGGCAAAGGCTATGCGCCAGCGGAGCGCGAGCAGATTGAATACCACGCGGTCGGGCCGTTCGACCCCGAGGCCGGACTGATCAAGAAAACCGCACCCTCGAAGCCGACCTACACCGAAATTTTCGGCGACTGGCTGTGTGAGATGGCGGCCGCCGATCCGCGCCTGTACGCGATCACGCCAGCGATGCGCGAAGGCTCCGGTTTGGTGCGCTTCTCGAAGGAATATCCGCAACGCTATTTCGATGTCAGCATTGCCGAGCAGCATGCGGTCACACTTGCCGCAGGCATGGCCTGCGAGGGTGCCAAACCGGTCGTCGCGATCTATTCGACATTCCTGCAACGCGCCTACGACCAGTTGATCCACGACGTGGCGCTGCAAAACCTGGACGTGCTGTTCGCGATCGACCGCGCCGGACTGGTGGGCCCCGATGGCGCGACCCACGCCGGCAGCTTCGATCTGACTTACCTGCGCTGCATTCCAAACATGGTCGTGATGGCACCGGCCGATGAGGAAGAATGTCGCCGCATGCTGACCACCGGTTTCCTGCACCAAGGTCCGGCCGCGGTGCGTTATCCGCGCGGCAGCGGCACTGGGGTCGCTGTCTCGCACGAGCTTGCAACACTGCCGATTGGCAAAGCCGACCTGCGCCGACACGGCCATGCCATCGCGCTGCTCGCGTTCGGCGCGATGGTCATGCCATGCGTGAAGGTGGCCGACACGCTGGATGCGACCCTGGTCAACATGCGCTTCGTGAAGCCGCTCGACGATGCATTGATCCTTGAACTGGCGAAGTCGCATGCGGCACTCGTCACGGTCGAGGACAACGCGATCGCAGGGGGCGCCGGCAGTGCGGTGGCGGAGTTGCTCAATGCGCATGGCGTGACCATTCCGCTATTGCAGCTCGGCCTATCCGATCATTTCCTCGATCACGCGAGCCGCGAGGAACTGCTTGCAAGCGATGGGCTCGACGCTCCGGGTATCGAGAACGCTGTCCGCCGCCGCTTCGGCTCGCTGATCGCGGCCCCCGCGTTACGCAACGCAATCTAGACAACTACAAAAAAAACCCCCGCGCGAACGCGGGGGCGAAGTCGTTTGTCGCATCGAGCCATCCTGGCAATCGTCCGTGATTCTCATCCTTGGCACTGCGTCCTGCAGTGCGATGTGCCGGCCTTGATTGGAAAGGTCCAGCGCGTGGCGCTCACGCGCGACGCTATCGGGGGAATTCTTGGTCGAGGCCGGAAGCGCCGCGACGTGGGACGTAGTGTGGTCGTGCCCGTCGCGCAAGTCCGTGCGCGTAATGGCGTATGCGCCCGTGCGCGACGCACAACAACAACGTGAATTGCTTCACAAGATTGATTGAATGGACATCCCGCGCCGCACATTCGTGGCCGCGACGCCAGCGCTACGCATTGCAATCCCAGCACATGGGCGCGCCCTTGGCCGACGCATGAGACAGCGGCCGCCACAATTGCGGACCGCTCCCGGTGCCGGCCGCCAAGGTCAGGACGGCGATCTTGCCAGTGTCACGCGTTCGTGACCCGCGGCATCGCGCACGCTGTGCGCAGCTTCGAAACCGGCATTTTCCAGAACAGCGCGTACCTGGCTGGCTTGGTTCCAGCCATGCTCAAGCAGCAACCAGCCATCGCCGACCAGATGTGCGCGCGCCTGCGCACTGATCTGGCGGATCGCGTCGAGACCATCGCGGCCGGAGGCCAGCGCCGACGCAGGCTCATGCCGCAGATCGCCTTCCACCAGGTGGTGATCACCCAGTTCGATGTAGGGCGGATTGGAGACGATCAGATCGAAGCGCGCAGCGCCGAGTGCCGCGCACCAGTCGCCGCGCGAAAACGTGACGTTGATGATGCCGAGCCGCTCGGCATTCGCGCGCGCGACCGCCAGTGCGGCAATGCTCGCGTCAGTCGCGACGATGCACGCGCGTGGGCGTTCGCGTGCGAGTGCGAGTGCAATCGCACCGGAACCGGTGCCGAGGTCGGCGACACTGTATTCGCGATCCGTCCCCATGCGCGCCAGTGCGAGTTCGACCAGCAACTCGCTTTCCGGCCGCGGAATCAGCACATCCGGGGTGACGGCGCGATCGAGCGACCAGAATTCGCGATGACCGG
>JBDTWV010000303.1:0-4201 GCA_040006495.1 Dokdonella sp. | reverse complement strand
CGGCCGGGTAGCCCTCGGCGTGGATATAGGATATTTCCTTGAGCTTGAGTGCGCCCTCGAGCGCGACCGGGTAGTGCACGCCGCGGCCGAGGAACAGCGCGTGGTGCTTGGGCACGAAACGCTCGGCGAGTTTGGCGATCTGCGGCTCCAGCTTGAGCACTTCAGTGATCACGCGCGGCAGCGTCGCCAGTTCCTCGACCAGGCTTGAGTACTTGTCGTCTGACACGCCATTGATGCGCGCCAGTTCGATGACGAACAACGCGAGCGCAGTCAGTTGGGTCGTGAACGCCTTGGTCGAGGCGACGCCAATCTCGGGGCCGGCGCGCGTCATCAGGACGAGGTCCGATTCCCGCACCAGACTCGATTCGGGCACGTTGCAGATCGCCATCGACCCGAGATAGTTGTGCTGTTTGCCATCGCGCAGCGCCGCGAGCGTATCGGCGGTTTCGCCCGATTGCGACACCGCGAGAAACAGGGTGCCCTCCGGCACAACGACGTGTCGATAGCGATATTCGCTGGCGACCTCGACGCTGCACGGCAGACCGGCAATCCCTTCAAGCCAGTACCGCGCGACCATGCCGGCGTGATAACTGGTACCGCAGGCGACGATCTGCACATGCTTGACCTTCGACAACAGCGCATCGGCATCGACGCCGAAGATGTTCGGCAGGATGCGTCCCTCGGCGACGCGGCCTTCCAGCGTGTCAGCGATCGCGCGCGGCTGCTCGAAAATTTCCTTCAACATGTAGTGGCGGTATTCGCCGCGTTCGACCGCGTCGGTGGCCATTTCGCTGATCCGCTCCATGCGCGTGACCGGGTTACCCGTCGCGTCAAAGATCGACAGTCCAGTCGGAGTGATCTCGGCGATATCCCCTTCTTCGAGGTAGGCGAAACGATTGGTCTGGCGGATCAAGGCCTGCACGTCCGAGCCGAGGAAAAATTCGCCATCGCCAATCCCCGCAACCAACGGGCTGCCGCGGCGTGCGCCGACGATGTGGCCGGGCTGGTCGCGGCTCATGACTGCGATCGCGAACGCGCCATGCAGGCGCGCGGTCACTGCGATCACCGCGTGCAACAGGTCGACACCTTGACTGAGTGCGTGGTCGATCAGGTGCGCGAGCACTTCGGTGTCGGTTTCCGAGGTGAACTGATAGCCCTGCGCCTGCAGCTCCTCATGCAGTTCCACATGGTTCTCGATGATGCCGTTGTGGACCACCGCAACGCGCCCGTTCGAGACGTGCGGGTGCGCATTGGTCGTGCTGGGTACGCCATGCGTGGCCCAGCGCGTATGCGCGATGCCGCTGTGACCTGCGATCGGTGCTGCGCGATACAGTGCCTCCATCTCGCGTACCTTGCCGACTGCGCGCACGCGGGCAATCTGGCCGTTTTCGAGCACCGCGATGCCTGCCGAGTCGTAGCCACGGTATTCAAGCGCCTTGAGACCCGCGATCAGGACGGACACCACATCGCGATTCGCGGTGGCGGCTACGATTCCACACATGGACATTTCCTCGGCTGGAGTGTGAACGAAAGACGCGCCTGGCTTGCTGGCAGTCGGCGGCGCTGCCAAGATAATAAACCGCCGCAGGCCCGCGAGTGGAATCTGTCTTGTCTGCGTCCTCAGGCTTGGTGCCGCACCGTAGCTTTACAACCCCGAGCCGATCGGCAGCAAGTTTGATGCGTCTGTCATCCGACGGCGTTGCCACAACGGAAAGAGAGATTTCATGCTGCAGTTGTTGCGTCACGGATCGGCACGGTGGTTGTTGTTTCTGCCACTACTCGAAACCGGTCTACTGGTCCTGTGCATCAATGCTGCGGCGCATCTGCGCTACCTGGGGGATGAGTCCATAACGGTCGACTTTTCGCTGTATCTGTGGGCGCGCGCGCTGCTGTTCGCGCTGGCGATCGTTGCCGGGATGGCCGCGCTCGGGCTCTACCAACCACATATCCGCGAAAGCTGGGTCGGGTTGCTGGCGCGCCAGGCGGTCGGTTTCGTTCTCGGCGGTGTTGCTCTCATCATTCTCTACTACGCATGGCCGCATGCGTACATAGGCCGCGGCATTTTCGGCCTTGCTCTGGTGCTTGGATTCATTGCCATCGCGATTTTCCGGCTCGCGTTCATGCGGCTCATCGATGTCGAAGCGCTGAAGCGCCGCATACTCGTTCTTGGCTCCGGGCGTCGGGCCTCGGTGATTTCCCGGCAGATGCGCCGGCGTGCGGATCGACGCGGATTTCATGTCGTCGGCTTCGTGCGCATGGGCGATGAAGTCACTGCCGTTCCCGAAACGCGCTTGCTGACGATCGACGTTCCGCTGCAGCAATGGGCCAGGAAGCATCAAATCAACGAGATCGTCGTCGGCCCCGACGATCGTCGCGGCGGCTTGCCGATGGAAGAACTTCTCGACTGCAAGCAGCATGGCATTGTGGTTACCGAGCTGGCCACGTTCTTCGAACGTGAATCGGGGAAGCTGAAATTGCCACTAGTCGAGCCGTCATGGCTGGTGTTTTCCGACGGTTTCAATGCCTCACCGCTGCGCGTCGCCAGCAAACGCATGTTCGACCTGTCGACCGCGCTGATCGTGCTGGTGCTGACTTGGCCGTTCATGCTGCTGGTCGCGCTGGCGATTCGGATCGAATCGGGTCGCGGTCAGCCGATCCTGTATCGCCAGGACCGCGTGGGCGAGCATGGCACGGTATTCGCGCTGGCCAAATTCCGCAGCATGCGTACCGACGCCGAACTAGACGGGGTCGCGCGCTGGGCCGCGCCTGGCGACAGCCGCGTAACGCGGGTTGGCCGGGTGATCCGCAAGGTGCGCTTGGACGAACTGCCGCAACTCGTCAATGTGTTGCGTGGCGAGATGAGCCTGATCGGGCCGCGCCCTGAGCGCCCGCAGTTTGTCGCCGAGCTGGCGACCAAGATCCGCTACTACAATCTGCGCCATTGCGTGAAGCCCGGTCTCGCCGGATGGGCGCAGTTGCGCTATCCCTACGGCGCCTCCGAGGAGGATGCGGCCGAAAAGCTCAAATACGACCTGTTTTACGTGAAGAACCACAATCTGCTGATGGATGTGCTGATCCTGATCCAGACCGTCGAAATCGTGTTGTTCGGGCGTGGTGCACGTTGATCGAGATCGCGCGCGGCACAAATTCAGCTGCCGTCGAAACCATCGCTGAAGATCAGGTCGCCCGGGGTGAAGTCGATCGTGGCTGAGGGCAGGCTGCTGCCGACCGCGTTGTTCGCTTGGACTGAGCAGGCATAGGTCGCCAGGTAAGTCAGCCCGGTGATGGTGATCGGGCTCGCGCTGCCACTGGCGACGGTGGTCGCTATCGACGACGCCGTGCAACTGACCGTATAGCTGATAATTGCGCTGCCGCCGTTGTCAGCGGGCGGCGCGAAGCTGATCGTCGCGTGGTCCTTGCCGATCGCGCTGGCAGCGCCAATGGTCGGCGCGCCCGGCACCGTCGTGGAAGCGGCGAGCCCCAATGCCGCAAGGCCGCTGCGTGATTGCCCCGCCATGGTCGTGAAATCGCCGGCTACGTACACGCGGGCTCCGACCACGGCAATGGTGTACACGACGGTACCGCCAGCCATGGGATTCCAGCCCGTTGCCAGTCCGCTGCTTGCATCGATTGCGGCGATGTTGGCACGCGCCTGGCCGCCGATCTGGGCGAAGGTACCGCCGACATATACCAAGCTTCCCGCGACGGCGATCGCGTAGACGTCGCTGTGCGATACCGGGTTCCACGGCAGGCTTGCACCGCTTGAACCCGCCGAGGCGTCGAGCGCAGCCAAGTAAGCGTACGGCTGTCCGCCGATATGGAGAAACTGACCGCCGACAAATGCCGTGCCGGCCGTCACGACGAGCGCCTTGACAGCGGCATTGTCCGGCGCGGGATCCCATGTGGCATCGAGCGTCCCGTCCCCGTTGAATCGCGCAATCTGGGTGCGTGCCTGGCCCGCTACCAGGGTGAAATTGCCGATCGCATAGAGAACGTTGCCGTTCAACGTCAGGCCGCGGACATAGCCATTGGTACCGGGGTTCCACGATGTTGCAACGCCACTGGCGGCGTCGATCGCGGCGATGTAATTGCGCGGCAGCGCGCCGATCTGGGTGAAGAAGCCTCCGGCGTACACCGTGTTGCGGTCGTCGGAGATCGCGAGTGCTTCAACGCTGGGCAAATTGGGCGCTGGGTTCCATCC
>JBDTWV010000302.1:0-4205 GCA_040006495.1 Dokdonella sp. | reverse complement strand
CCCCTACATCGAACTGGCCGCGCTGCGGCCACGTCTCGCCAAGCTGGGGCGCGCCGAAGTCGAACGCTTCCTGACCCGCTGGCCCGATTCACTGCCGGCCAGTGACCTGCGCGATGCCTACCTGCGCGAACTCGCGCGGCGTGGCGATTGGGCGACGTTTCGCGCGCTCTGGAAGACCAGCAGCGACCGCGACCTGCAATGCGATGAGTTGCAGGCGCGCCTCGCTGCCGGGTCGAAACTCGACTATTCGGCCGACCTCGATGCGCTATGGGCTGGTTCAAAAGCGCTGCCGGGGGCATGTGATCCGGTCATCGCCGCCGCGCGCAGCAGCGGCGTACTGACCGACGCGCAGGTGTGGGTACGCCTGGACAGCGCCGCAGCCGCCGGGCATGCGGAAACCACGGCGAATGCGGCAGCGCTGCTGGCGGGTGCCGACCGCGACGCGGCCGACCGCATCGTGGCCGCCCTGCGCGATCCAATGGCGACGTTCGCGCAATCGACCACCTGGCCCGATGATGCGCGCACGCGCGACGCGCTCGCCTACGGCTTGGCGCGGTACGCGCGACGCAACAGCAGTGCAGCGGAGACTGCATGGGCAGGTCTCGAAGCGCGCTTCAAATGGGATGTCGCACAGAAAAATCGCGTTTTGAACGCGCTCGCGCTGTATCGCGCGACCAGTTACTCACCCGACGCGATGGCTCGATTGAACGCACTGCCCGCGGACGCCGCAGATGACGCAACGCGCGAATGGCGGGCACGCATCGCGCTGGCGAGCGGCGACTACAAGACTACGCTGGCCGCACTCGATGCGATGCCCGATCCACAAAAATCGGATCCGCGCTGGCGCTATCTGCGTGCGCGCGTGCTGACCAAACTGGATCGCAAGGCCGAAGCCACGCCGATTCTGACCGCGCTCGCGCGCGAGGCGAATTTCTACGGCTTTCTGGCCGCGGACTGGAACGATCAGCCGTACTCGATCTGCGCGCGCACGCTGGCCGGCACTCCGAAGGCTGAAGCGCTGCTCGCCAAACAAACCGATCTCGCCCGCGCGTTCGAGTTCCACGAGTTGGGCATGCAGCCCGAAGCGCGTCGCGAATGGAATTTCGCGATGACCAAGCTGGATGATGACCAGCGCCGCCTCGCCGCCGATTTTGCCTACCGGCGCGGCTGGTACGACCGCGCGGTGTTCGCGTTCTCGGCCGATCCGGATACGCAGCGTCTGTACGAGCAGCGCTTCCCGCTCGGCATGGAAAACCAGGTCAAACGCGAATCGCGTCAGGCCGGTATCGACCCTGCCTGGACCTACGCGATCATCCGCGCCGAAAGCGCATGGATGGTCGATGCCCGTTCCGGCGCCAACGCGTACGGCCTGATGCAGCTTCTGCCCGGCGTCGCCAAGGAGCTGGCGAAAGCCGAAAAACTGCCGTACTCCGACGCGCAGGACCTGTTCACGCCCGCGCTCAATGTGCAGCTCGGCACGCGCTTTTTGGGCCGCATGGCAAACAAGTACGGCGGCAGTCCATGGCTGGCCAGCGCCGCGTACAACGCGGGCGAAGCGCCGGTCGGGCGCTGGCTCCACGCGCGCGGCACGCTCGATCCAGACTTCTTCATCGAGACTATTCCGTACAAGGAAACCCGCGAATACGTCTCGCGCGTGCTCGCATTCAGCGTGATCTACGACTGGCGCATGAACGGCAACGCACTCGCGCTGTCGGCGCGTATGCCGAAGATCGGCCAGGCCTACCAGACGCCTACGGCGCAGACTCCACGCAAGGCAGTCGTGTGCGCGGCGCCGAATGCACCGGCGGTGGCGAACGATGCCCGCGTGCCGTAGTGGCAGAACGCGCGCCGGAGAGCATTGTGGGAGCACCGCAACGGGCGATGCCTTTGCTTAGTCTAAAAGGAGCATCGCGGCTGCCGCCACTCGCACCGAGTCCGAGCAAAGCCCTGCATGAAGTCATGGCAGAAGGCGCGCTGGACCACCATTGTGGCAGCACCGGAAAGCGTGATGTTTTTGCGTTGCCGAAAAAGAGCATCGCGGCTGCCGCCGATCCCACCGAGCCCACGCACCCAACCACGTGGCGTGGCTGCAGAACGCACGCCGGACCAGCATTGTGGGAGCGCCGAAAGGAGCGATGCTTCTGCGGTGCCAAAAATGGGCATCGCCACTCCGCCGATCCCACTGAGGTCCAGCAACCATGACGATTTCCCCCGCGCTGGAATTCTCAGCCCTCGCCGCCCTGGGCTTCGGCGCGCAATGGCTGGCGTGGCGCGTGCGCCTGCCGGCGATCCTGTTCCTGCTGCTGATCGGCCTCGTGCTCGGACCCGGTCTGGGCTGGCTGAATCCGGAAACCGCGCTCGGCCCATTCCTGTTTCCGTTCATCTCGCTCGGCGTCGCGATCATCCTGTTCGAAGGATCGCTGACCTTGCGTTTCGACGAACTCGCCGGTGTCGGTGGCACGGTGCTGCGGCTGGTCAGCGTCGGCGCGTTGCTCACGCTGGTCATCCTCGCCGCCGCTGGGCACTGGATCGCTGGCCTGCCGTGGCCGATGGCAGCCTTGTTCGGTGCGTTGACTTGCGTGACCGGCCCGACCGTGGTGGTGCCGATGCTGCGCAGCGTGCGACCCAACTCGCGCATCGCAAATGTGCTGCGTTGGGAAGGCATCATCATCGATCCGTTGGGCGCGCTGTTTGCCGTGTTGATCTATGAGGCGATCGTTTCACACGAGCAAGGCCACTCCATCGCATTGTTCGCTTTCACGATCGCGATTGGCGCGCTGATCGGTACGCTCGCCGCGCGCGCGCTCGCATTCCTGCTGCGCCGCCAATGGGTGCCCGAATACCTGCAGACGTATGCAACGCTCGCATTCGTGCTGGTCGCGTTCGCCGGCGCCAACGAATTCGCGCATGAATCAGGCCTGCTCGCAGTCACGGTCATGGGGATGATCTTGGCCAACCTGCGCGACCTGTCGATCGAGGACATCCTGTCGTTCAAGGAACACCTGAGCACGCTGCTGATCAGCGCACTATTCATCCTGCTGGCCGCGCGCCTGACCTGGCCGCTGCCGCCTGGCACGCTGTTCGCCGGCATCGCGATCCTCGGCATCGCGCAGCTCATCGCGCGCCCACTGGCGGTACTGGCCAGCAGTGTCGGCGGTGCGCTCAACTGGCGCGAACGCGCGGTCGTCGCCTGGGTTGCTCCGCGCGGCATCGTTGCCGCCGCGGTCTCGGCGCTGTTCGCATTGCGTCTGCAACAACAAGGCATTGCCGGCGCCGAGCTGCTGGTGCCGCTGACCTTCGCGTTGATCATCGGCACCGTTGTCCTGCAAAGCGCCAGCGCGAAATGGCTGGCGCGACGGCTGGGGGTTGCCGAGACCGATCCGCATGGCGTGCTCGTGATCGGCGCCAACCGGGTCGCGCGAGCGATCGCCAAGGCGCTGTCCGATCTCGGCCTGTCGGTCCTGGTCGCCGACGACAACTGGCCCGACATCCAGGCCGCACGCATGCAGAACCTGAAGACGTTTTACGGCGATCCATTGACGCGCCATGCGGAGCGTACGCTGGATCTGGACGGCATCGGGCGCCTGTTCGCGATGTCTGCGCGGCGCGATTTGAATGGACTGGCCTGCGTGCGTTATCGCCCCGATTTTGGTCGCCAGCGTGTGTACCGTTTGCGTGTGCGCGAACGCACACCCGACGATGGCGCTCGCCGCGAACAGGCGAGCTCGATCCGCGTCCCACATCTGTTCGGCGACGACATCACGCTCGCCATGCTCGACGCACGCCTGGAACAAGGTTGGCGGATCAAGAGCACGCGGCTGTCGGATACCTTCGGAATCGACGCGTTCCATGCAGAGCATGGCGTCGACGCGCTGCCACTGTTCAGCATCGATGAGAACAAGCGCGTGCATGTTGTCAGCGATTTGCTTGCGCTGGAAGTCAAATCAGGTTGGTCGCTGACCGCGCTGGTGCCGCCGCTGCGCGAGGCAAGCGGCGCTGCGGAAACCGCGCCATAGGACGTCTTTCCAAAGCGCACCGAAACGGGTCAAATGGCCACTCCATTGGAGCGTCGGATGAAACCACTCAAGATCGTCGTGCTCGGAGGAACCGGCTTCGTCGGCAGCCACCTGATACCGCGACTGCAACGCGACGGCCATACCATCACGGTGTTGTCGCGAAATCGCGAGAAGCATCGCGAGCTCGGC
>JBDTWV010000301.1:0-4219 GCA_040006495.1 Dokdonella sp. | reverse complement strand
ACGCCTCGAATTCGTCGCCGTAGAGCAGTTCGGCTTCGTTGCGCGCGCCGTAGACCAGAGCGAATGAGCAGCCGCGCGTCGCGGTCAGTTTGCGGATTTGCGGCAGCATCGCGCGATACGGAGTCACGCCGGTGCCGGTTCCGACCAGCAGGTAGCGTTTGTTCGCATCCGAGTCCATCAGGCAGAAGCGGCCATAAGGGCCGCTGGCGTCGAGGGTGCCGCCTTCGTCAAGTTGCGACAGGATCTCGGTGGCGGCGCCGCCCTCGACATACGACACCGCGATTTCGAGGCGTTCGACCACGCCGCTGCCATCGCCGACCGTGCCGACCGAATAACTGCGCTTGGTCGGCTTGCCATCGGCGTAGTGGAAATGGATCTGGATGAATTGGCCCGGCGTGAACGCGAATGACTGGCCATCGGCACGCTCGAACGACAGGTGACGCACGGCAGGCGCCAACATGTGGCTGGCGGCAAGGCGGAGTTGGAATTGTTCGGCCACGTCGGCAAAGTTCGGATGAGGAACAGCCCGTTATACTAGCAGGCTGTCGTCAGCCGACGGCTCTGCCAGGCTCATCCATGACCACTGTTCCAGCACTCGATGTCGTCGAGTTGCGCAAGACTTACGCAACCGGCGTCGAGGCGTTGAAGGGCATTTCGCTGAGCGTGCTGCCGGGCGATTTCTTCGCCCTGCTCGGCCCCAACGGTGCCGGCAAGTCGACCTTGATCGGCATCGTCAGTTCGCTGGTCAACGCGACGTCCGGCCAGGTTCGCGTATTCGGCGTCGATCTCAACACCCGGCGCGAGTCGGCGATGCGCCTGATCGGCCTGGTGCCGCAGGAAATGAACTTTAACCTTTTCGAGAAGCCGTTCGAGATCCTGGTCAACTACGCCGGCTTCTATGGCATCCCACGCGCCGAGGCGATGCGTCGCGCCGAAGAGGAACTGGCGCGTGCGCACCTGTCGGACAAGGCGCACACGATGTCGCGCACCTTGTCGGGCGGCATGAAGCGGCGCCTGATGATTGCGCGCGCGATGATGACGCGACCGCGCCTGCTGATCCTCGACGAGCCGACCGCAGGCGTCGATATCGAGATCCGGCGCGGCATGTGGCGCACCCTGCGCGATGTGAACGCGGCCGGCACCACGGTGATCCTGACCACGCATTATCTGGAGGAAGCGGAGAGCCTGTGCCGCAACCTCGCGATCATCAACCACGGTCGCATTATCGAGAATGGACCGATGAAGACGCTGCTGGCCAAGCTCGACGTCGAGGCCTTCGTGCTCGATATCGACGGTGACCTGCCGCTCTCGTTGCCAGTGATCGAGGGCACCGCGTTGTCCGCGACCGATGCCCGCACGCTGGAGCTGGAGATGCCGCGCGCGATGGACCTCAATGGGATCTTTGAGGTACTCGGTGAAGCCGGCATACGAGTGCGTTCGATGCGCACCAAATCTAACCGGCTGGAAGAGTTGTTCGTACGTCTGACCGGCTCGGACGACAAGCCGGGCGCCACCGAGGAAGCGGCATGAGCCAGGACGCTGCAAACCCGAACCTGGTCGCGCTGTATACCGTCGCGCGCCGCGAAATCGTGCGCATCTTGCGCATCTGGGCGCAGACCCTGGTGCCGCCGGCGATCACGATGACGCTGTATTTCCTCATCTTCGGCAGCCTGATCGGTGCACGCATCGGCAGCATGGGCGGCATTAGCTACATGGATTTCATCGTGCCCGGCCTGGTCATGATGTCGATCATCCAGAACAGCTACGGCAACATCTCGTCGAGTTTCTTCGGCGCAAAATTCGGCCGTCACGTCGAGGAGCTGTTGGTCAGCCCGATGCCGAACTGGGTGATCCTTGGCGGCTATGTCACCGGTGCGGTACTGCGCGGATTGATGGTTGGCGTGATTGTGTTGTGCATCGCGATGGCATTCACCCACGTACGTATGCCGCATCCGTGGGTGATGCTGTCGACCGTGCTGCTCGGCGCGACGATCTTCTCCCTGGCCGGCTTCATCAATGCGGTCTATGCGCGCAAATTCGACGACGTGACCATCGTGCCGACCTTCATCCTGACCCCGCTGACCTACCTCGGCGGTGTGTTCTATTCGATCCAGCTGCTGCCCGACTGGGCGCAGGCATTGACCCACGCGAACCCGATCTTCTACATGGTCAACGCATTCCGCTACGGCCTGCTTGGGTCGAGCGACGTGCCGCTCAGCGTGGCCTACGCGTTGATGCTCGGCTTTGTCATTGCGTTGTCTGCCTTCGCGCTGACTCTGCTCAATCGCGGGATCGGTCTGCGCTCCTGATCGGTGCGGCGGTCGCGTCCGCGCCGACATGCAATTCTCGGCGCCATCGCCCGAGTGCAGGTGCATGCTCCGAAGCACTGCTGTCATGCACACTGCGACCGCGCATCCTTGAACGGTTGCACGGTTGGGATCAAGGCAGGCAAAAAAATGCGCGTGCGTTCGCCGTGGTCTGCGCCGCGGTCTGCGCGGTCGCCTCACCACGCGCGGCCGCGACAGCGGCGCAGACATGCGCGAGATACATCGGTTCGTTGCGCCGATGTGAGGGTTTGGGCGTGAGATCGCGCGGCAGCAGGTACGGCGCGTCGGTTTCGATCAGCAGGCGATCAGCTGGAATCAACGCCACCAGATCGCGCAGATGCGCGCCACGGCGTTCGTCGCAGATCCAGCCGGTGATACCGACGAAAAAGCCGCGCTCGACGTAGGCGAGCAGTTCGTCGCGCTCCCCCGTAAAGCAATGCACGACCGCCGCGCCGATTCGGCCGCGCACATTGTCCATGCACGCGATGAAGTCCGCGTGCGCATCGCGCTGGTGCAGGAATAGCGGTTTGCCGCAGTCAATCGCGATAGCGAGCTGGCGCTCGAAGGCGGCGATCTGCGCAGTGCGCGGCGACAGATCGCGAAAATAATCGAGACCGGTTTCGCCGACCGCCTTCACTTCCGGCGCCTGGCACAGTTCACGCAACAGCGTGTCGGTTGCCGTGTCGTAGTCATGCGCGTGGTGCGGGTGCACCCCGGCGGTCGCATGCAGGAAACCTGGATGCGAACGCGCCAACTCATGCGCGGCGCGACTGCCGCCGGCGCTGGCGCCAGTCACCACGATCTCGGCGACGCCGTGATCGCGCGCGCGCTGCAGAACCGCGTCGAAATCTTCGCGAAATGATTCATGGCCGAGGTTGGCGCCAATGTCGATGAGGTGCATGGCCTTTATCGCGTTATTCAAACAGGCGATTATGCGGGCACTGCGGAGCGCCCGCACTGTGCGGTTCACAGCGAATTCATTGCGTCGCGGCCATGCTCGCGCGGACCAACCCTTGGGGATACACCTATGAAACCAACCATCTGGATGTCGTTCGCAGTCGCCGCGGGCATCGCCCTCTCAGTCTCCGCCAGTGCAGCAACGACATCCGTGTCGGATGCTGCAACGCACAATGCCGCAGTCAGTGCGATGCGCGCCCGCCTCGCCGCCGCGCGTGCCACGGCCCTCACGGCCAACGTGAACTCCAAGGCGATGGGCCAATACGTGTATCCCGGCGCGCCAATGGCCAATCCGTACCGCGCCTATCCGCCGAGCTGCGCTGCGTATCCGTTGCCCGACAAGGCCAGCGGACCGGCCAGCGGTATCTACTCGGTGCGGATGCCGCTGTTCACGCGTGATAGCAGCGGCAACGCGCAGCCGCCGGAAACCGTGACGATCACGATCTGGCGCATGGCCTGCAGCAGCACCGGATCCAAGACGCCGTACAACACGGACGGCGGCTATAACGCAATGACGCTGATGAGGATCGATCGCGACCCGGCGAACGACAACCATACCGATGTCTTTCCCACCTTCCCGCTGTTGCAGGTCCAGCAGCTCGGCGTTGGCTACAACGACTTGGCCAGTATCGTGCGTGCCGCCAACGAGCCCAACACCGTACTTTCGGATGGGATGTTCGACGCGCCGCTGTACAGCAGCGCGACCTATGTACTGGAAAACTTCAACTTCGGCAGCGCCTACAACCATCTGTACAGCTATGCCTTCAACCTTCGGATTGACCCGTCCGCGAACAATGCCCCCAAGGTGGAATTCCAGATTCCGGCTTACAGCCCCAGCCAGAGCACCTATCCTGACGCATACAATCCGTTACCGCTGGATGGCTACATGTCGGGAACCTGGTATGACCCGCAGAAAAGTGGTGAGGGCATGCAGA
>JBDTWV010000300.1:0-4225 GCA_040006495.1 Dokdonella sp. | reverse complement strand
AAATGCGGGCCGCCACGCGCGCACAGCCGATCGGAACTGCTTTCGAGCATGATGCCCTGCGATATCGAAACTTGGCGCAGCCGGCGCAGATCATCGATATCGAGCAGGCCGGGATTCAGATGCGGCAGCAAGCCGGTATCGGCGTAAACCACGCGGGCCGCTTCGGCGAGGTAGTCGAGGGTACTCGCGGAACCCATTTCGTTCAGCGCCTCGCGCGCCGCGTAGTAGCGTAGTTCAGGTTTGTCGCCCAAAGTGAACAGCGCTTCCTTGCAACCCGCTGCGGCACCGGCCCGGGCAATCTCAAGTACCTTATCAAGCGACAGATACGGCGCCTGCCCATCGCGCGGCGATTGAGCGAAGGTGCAGTAGTGGCAGACGTCGCGGCACAAATGGGTCAGGGGAATAAACACCTTGCGTGAATAACTGACGACGCCGCCGTGCGCAGCATCGCGGCGCGCCGCGGCGGCGGGCATCATGACACTAAGACCCATCCCGACCATACGATAGGCATCGCCTGCAGACAGGCGCGTTTCGGTTGCAATCAGTGGGTTGGTCATGATTGTTGGATCCCTTCGCATTGGGTGGTGGCGCTGATCTGCAGCCGATCGGTTTGGGCAATCTGGCGCACCGCGGCGCTGGCCTTCAGGCAGGCATGGGTGTGCGTTGCCGAAGGTCGTCGCGGGTCGTCGAGAAAAGCGAGCAGATCGTCGGGCCGATCGATGTCTCGCTCGAATCGCGGCAAGGTCAGCACCCTCGGTGACAGACCGAGCGCCAGTGCTGCTGCCTCGTGGCGGCGGAAACTGTCTTCGCCGAACAAGATGGGCAAGGCATCAGGAGGCGAACAGGCCAGTGCGTTAGTACCGCCGTCTCTGGTAGCGGCGACCAGCGTGACAGCCAACGAGCGCCGGTGGCCGAGGCTGATCAGCTCGATATCGGCCGGGGTGATCTGTGGCAGGTCTGTCGGTACGACCAGCATGCCGCCTCGTTGCGCGGCCGCAAGCGTGCAAGCGGCGGCTCGCACCGATGCATTCAGGCCGCCTTCAGGCGGATCACGCAGCACGCTGGCACCGGCAAGGCGGGCCATCGCCTCGGCATGCGGGTCGATGGTGACGACCAGCACGCCGGCGATGAAGGGGCTGTGGACCAGCACATTGAGCACATCCTCGAACATTGCTCGCGCCAAAGCGCATCGTTGATCAGCGCTTAAGACCGCTGCCAAGCGGACCTTCGCTGCGCGGAATGATTTGACAGGCACGACTGCCCACAAGGTCGGGCCGTTCATTTGGCCAGCTGTTCCGGTTGATCCAACGCTGACCTCCTTGCAAGGGATGCGGCAAAGTCGAGCACCGAGCTGGCCAGTCGCAGCTTGTCGTCGGCACTGTGCATCAAAGTTGGCGTGACATGCACAGCGATCCCGAGTGCAGCGGCGTCTGCTGCATCGCGGCTGTCGATCACCATGGCGTCGATCAAACCGGCGTAATGCGATGCGATTGATGAATTGTCTACGCGCAAACCCAGCTCCTGCATGATTTTCGCGGTCGGGCCCTTTACCGCCTGGCCGCCGACGAGGGGAGAAACCGCGATAACCGGGGCTGCCGTGCGGCGCAGGGCAGCACGCGCACCTGGCACCGCGAGAATGGGATCGATGCTGAGGAACGGGTTGGACGGGCAGATCACCACCGCTGTCAACTGCGGATCGGCCAACGCGCGCAGCAGCGCCGGATTCGCCGACGCATCTTCCGCACCATCGAAGCTAACGCCGGTGACGACGGGTTCGCACCGGTGTTTCACGAAATACTGCTGGAAAGGCAAGCTGCCAATGTGGGTATGGACTTTGGTGCGCACGTTTTCATCGCTCATCGGTATCACCTCGGCGCGGATCCCAGCGCGTTTCGCGAAATCGCCGATGATGTGGGTCAGCGTTTCGCCGGCGACCAAGCGACGCGTGCGCTCGACATGTAACGCAAGATCGCGGTCGCCGAGCGAAAACCAAGTCTCGCCGCCCCAGGCTTCGAGCGCCGCCATGAAGTTCCAGCTTTCATTCGCGCGCCCCCAGCCGCGTTCGATATCGCTTAGGCCGCCCAAGGTATAAACAACGGTGTCCAGATCGGGCGAAATACGCAAGCCGAGATATTCGAAATCGTCGCCGGTATTTACGGCAATGGTCAGTCGCCCGGTTTCGAGCAAGGCGTCAAGCCCCAGCGCCAGCTTGGCACCGCCAACGCCGCCGCACAAGGCGACTACGCGCCGACGATCCGGGGCCAGCGGCCGGCTGTCTTGCGCAAGTTTCATGGGGCTCATTTCTGCTTCATCGGAACATGTCCTGGTGTTTGGGGCGTAACAAGTCCGCTGCGGGCCGGGCAGGCACTTGCCAATGCATTCCGCGGACGTGGACCGCGGGCACGCCCGCATTGGTCTGACCCATCACCAGCGAGGCAGCAGCCGCGATCTCGTCGGCGAAGGCGATTTCGGTGACCCGCATCGCCCGCCCATACAGGTCTGGCGCGCCGACCAGGCTGAGCAACGAAGGCAGGCCGGCCGCACCGATGGCCACGCCGGTCACGCCGTGCCGCCACGGGCGCCCGAAGCTGTCGTTGATGACTACCGCGAGTTCGATTCCAAAGACCGCATCCAGCGCCTCCTTCAGCCTGGCGCAGCTCGCATCCGGATCCTTCGGTAGCAGCAGGGCACGTTCATCACCGTCGGGATGCTCGATGTTCGACTGGTCGATGCCGGCATTGGCCATTACAAGACCGAGTCGGTGTTCGACGATCAACACCCCCGGGCAATACTTGACCACATCGCGGCTCTCGGACAGGATCAGCTCGACCATCCGCGCGTCCTTGCCCGTCTCGGCAGCCAGTCCTAGCGCTCGGCGCGACGGGATGACGTCTGTCAGATCAACGTATCGGCCTTCCGCTTTGGATACGATCTTTTGTGCCAGCACCAGCACATCTTGGTTACGAGGCGCAATGCCGGCGCAGTGCAAGCCGTGGATCAGCAATGCGACGAGTTCGTCGCCGGGCTCGACCATCGGCAAGTCCCGCAGTGCGGTCAGGGTGACAGCTGCGCTTTGCATGACGGAGGCCGGGCGCGCTCAGGTAGGGATGCCGGTAATCTGGATGCCGGCGCAGTCGACCTTGTAGCGCTTGTTGATACCGATCAGGATCGACGTCATCGCCTCGGCGGCAGCTGCATTGGCGATGGGGCCGGCATCGATACCGCGAGTGCCGGCCGCCATTGCGAGTTCGATCACTGCCGCGCGCGCGTCTTTGTCGTTACCACACACCAGAACGTCACAGGCAATCGGCCCCTCTCCCTGCAATTTAGATGCGCCGACATTCTGGAATGCAGAGACGACACGGACCGATTCCCCGAGGTGCGCGTGGGCAATCTGGCCAGCCGAGCCTTGTGGCGGCAGCTGAACCTGCGCGACCTTCGGCGGCACCAGCGGCACGACCGCGTCGACGACGATCTTGCCGCCGACCACGTCTTTCAGCTCGTCGAGCGTGGCTTGATGGTTGGAGAAGGGAATTGCCAGGACAACAATGTCGGCGGCACGCGCCGCTTCGACGTTGCTGTCTCCACGCGCCGGCGGCCCACCATTGCCGCTCTGGAGTTGCAGCGCTGCCTGCTGCGCTTTGTCCGCCGTGCGTGAGCCGAGAATCACCGGATAACCAGCGGCTGCCCAACGTTTCGCCATGCCGGATCCAAGAGCGCCGGTGCCACCGATGATGGCAATCGTGGGGCGACTTTGCATTTAGTTCCTTGGTTGAATTGGATGGTCTTGCGGAGTACTGGTCAGTCGAGTTTCATTTCGGTCAGCGGAACGACCTTGACGCCTCCGGCCTCGAGGCCGGCGCGCACGGCAGCCGACAGCGCCAGTGCCGTGGGCTCGTCTCCGTGAACGCACAATGAATCGACTCTGCGTTTGATCCTCTTGCCGGTGCGAGTAATGATTTCGCCCTCGACCACCATGTTGACCACCTGAGCGGTGGCCACGGCGGGGTCCTTGATGACCGAGCCTGCAATCTTGCGCGAAGTCAGGTTGCCGTCTTCTTCGTATTGGCGATCACAGAAACCTTCGCGCGCCAAGCGCATGTCTAGCTTTTGCGCGGCCTTCTCCATTTCCGAGCCTGACAGCGCAACATAGATCAAGTCACGGTCGACAGCCTTGATCGCACGCCCGATTGCCAGCGCGTATTCGGCATTTTCGGCGGCCATG
>JBDTWV010000299.1:0-4238 GCA_040006495.1 Dokdonella sp. | reverse complement strand
ACAACACCAATGTGGTCAACCGCTACGTGCCAGGCGACGTGGCGAAGGAATACGAGGCGAACTACGAGAAACTCTACAGCCAGTACAAGGAGCTGCCACAACCGAAGATCACCGATGTGCGTGCGGACGTGGATATTTTTCCACACGAACGGCGGATCGCGGTGCGCGGTCACTACGCGCTGCAGAACAAGACTGACCAGCCGATCCGTGATCTCCACATGCGCCTACCGACCGAGGTCAACCTCGTGTCGATCGAGTTTCCGGCGCACGAGGTGATCAGCGAAGACCGCGAGCAGGGTTACACGATCTATCGTCTGAAGCAGCCGCTGGCCGCGCATGCGTCGATGGATTTCGAGTTCACCCTCGACTATGCATCGCGCGGCTTCCGCAACGATCCCGCAGACGACCACGCGGTGGTCGACAACGGAACGTTCTTCAACAACATGCTGTTTCCGCACTTCGGTTACGACACCAAAGGGCAACTGACCGATCGCAACGACCGGCGCAAGTACGGCCTTGGGCCGGCGCCGCGCGCTGCAAAGATCGACGCCATACCCGCGCGCGCATTCAATCTGCTTGGCAAGGACGCCGACTGGGTGACCTTCGAGACAACCGTATCCACGGCGCCCGACCAAATCGCGCTCGCACCGGGCTATCTGCAGAAGGAATGGACCGCCAACGGCCGCCGCTATTTCCACTACAAGATGGACAAGCCGATCCTGGATTTCTTCTCGTTCCAGTCGGCGCGCTATGCGGTCAAGCGCGACCAGTGGAATGGTGTCGCGCTCGAGGTCTATTACGATCCGCAGCATTCCTACAACGTCGATCGCATGATGGATGCGATGAAGAAATCGCTCGCGCACTACAGTGCTGCGTACTCGCCCTACCAATTCCGCCAGATGCGCATTCTCGAATTCCCGGAATATGAGAAATTCGCACAGAGCTTCGCCAACACCGTGCCGTTTTCAGAAGGGATCGGATTTATCGCCGACCTGCGCGACCCCGACGACATCGACTATGTGTTTTACGTGACGGCGCACGAACTCGCACACCAGTGGTGGGCGCATCAGGTCATTGGTGCCAATGTGCAGGGCGCGACCATGCTCGATGAAACCTTCGCGCAATACTCCGCGCTGATGGTGCAGGAAAAGGAATACGGCACCGCGCAGATGCACAAATTCCTGAAATACGAACTCGACCGCTACCTGAGCGGTCGCAGCGGCGAGGTCGTCGAAGAGATGCCGCTCGCGTTGGTCGAAAACCAGCCCTACATCCACTACCGCAAAGGTTCGGTCGTGATGTACGCGCTCAAGGACTATCTCGGCGAAGACGTGGTCGACCGCACGCTCGCGCGCTACGACCGCGAGATGGCGTTCCAGCAGCCGCCGTACACGACGACGCGCGACTTCCTCGCCGACCTGCGCGAAGAAGCCGGCGCGCAATGGTCACCGTTGATCGACGACTTGTTCGACAAGATCACCATCTACGACAACCGTGTCACCGAGGCCACCGCGAAGAAACGCGCCGATGGCAAGTACGACGTGACCTTGGTGCTGCACGCCAGCAAGGTGTACCTCGACGGCGTCGGCAAGGAGACGCCGGCCAAGCTCGACCAGCCGATCGACATCGGCGTATTCGCACGCGCCGCGGATGGCAAGGATGCGCACGAGAAAGTGCTGTTGCTGGAAAAGCATCCGATCCGCGGTGGTGACAGCACGATCACCGTGACTGTCGATGGCGAACCTTCCGAAGCCGGCATCGATCCGTATAACAAACTGATCGATCGCGTCTCCGATGACAATCGCAAGCGCGTTACCTTGCAGTGAGCGTCACCGGGCGCGCCTGATTTAAGCGAACTCACGCTTGTGGCGACTTCGACGCCCTCTCCCGCTTCAACGCGGGAGAGGGCGCTGTTGCCGATCGGGCCGCAACGACGCGCGAATCGAGCGATCCGAATGAGTTCGGAACCCGGCAGGCGGGTCGGCTTGCGCCCGACAGTCGGGGACCGTGATATTCCTTTGCGCTACCGTTCGAAGATTCCTGTCGTGGAATAGTCGAAATTTGCGCATTCACCGTGCGAGGCTGGCGGTGTCGATGACGAAGCGGTACTTCACATCACCCTTCACCATGCGATCGTAGGCTGCGTCGATGTCCTGCGCGGCAATCATCTCGATGTCGGAGACGATACCTTTTTCGGCGCAAAAATCGAGCATCTCCTGGGTCTCGGCGAGGCCGCCTATCAACGAGCCGGCGATTGCGCGGCGCTTGAAGATGAGGTTGGCAATACTGGGTGACGGATGCGGATGCCCGGGAACGCCGACCAGCACCATGGTGCCGTCGCGCTTGAGGAGCGCCGAATAGTCGTCCAGCGAATGGCTGGCAGCGACGGTGTTTAGAATGAAGTCGAAGCTGTTCGCGTGTGCCTTCATCTCATCGCGATTGCGCGAGACCACAACCTCGTTCGCACCCAGCGCGAGCGCATCCTCGCGCTTCTTGTCGGATGTGGTGAAGGCGACCACGTGCGCGCCCATCGCATGTGCGATCTTCACGCCCATGTGGCCGAGGCCGCCGATGCCGACGATGCCCACTTTCTGACCCGGACCGACCTTCCAGTGCCGCAATGGAGAGTACGTGGTGATGCCGGCGCACAACAATGGCGCCACGGCCGCGAGTTGGTCTTGCGGATGGCGGATCTTCAGCACAAACTTCTCATCGACCACGATCTGCTGCGAATAGCCGCCCAGCGTATGACCCGGCGCATCCGCCGTGGGGCCGTTGTAGGTTCCGACGAAACCGTTCTCGCAGTACTGCTCCAGACCTTCGTCGCAGGCCGCGCAATGCTGGCAACTGCCGACCAGGCAGCCCACGCCGACCACGTCGCCAACCTTGAAATTGCCGACGTTGCCGACGTCGCCGCCGACGGCCGTGACGCGGCCGACGATCTCGTGTCCGGGAATGCACGGATACAGCGTGCCGCCCCATTCGGAACGGACCGTGTGCAGGTCGGAGTGGCAGACACCGCAGTAAGCGATGTCGATCTGCACGTCACGCGGACCGGGTGCGCGGCGCTGGATTTCGATCGCTTCGAGCGGCTTGTCGGCGGCATGGGCGCCATAGGCTTTGGTGGAGTTCATCGGTGACCTCAAGTGGATGAATCAGGGAATGCGGCGTTCCGCGATCGCGTGTTTCTCGCAGCCGTCAGGACGTCTTCAGCACGTACTCAGCGATCGGTGGCCACCCTTCGGGCCACCCTGCGGCGAGGAGCGATCGGAGACGTTTGGAATGACGTTGGATGTCCTGCGCCTTGGCTGACGTCAGACCAGCACCTCGCACAATGTACTGTACAACCAACGAGGAGAAGGCGAATCTAGGAACGATCGCGGACTCCAGTTGAGGGGTCCATTCTTTCCCGTTCGTGCGAGGAGATATCCGATGGCGTCAAAGGCGATCCCGAAGCCACTCGAACCCCGTGCAATGCAGCGTCGCAACTTCCTGCAAGCTGGAGCGGCGATGGCTTTGGCCGGATTTCCGCTGGCCGGCCTTGCGGCAAAGCTGATCGACACCAGCGAAGGCGTCACCTTCGCTGACGGGCCGCGGCCGCTGGTGACCTACCCGCAGAAGCGTCCGCTGATCCGAGTCACCACTCGGCCGCCGCACCTCGAAACGCCTTTCCATGTTTTCAACGAAGGCGCCATCACGCCGAATGACGCGTTCTTCGTGCGTTATCACCTGGCGAGTATCCCGACCTCGATCGACCCGAAAACGTATCGTTTGAGCGTCACCGGCAAGGTGAGTTCGCCGCTCAATCTGTCGCTCGAAGAGCTCAAGCGCATCGCCGATCCGGTCGAGGTCGTCGCCGTCAATCAGTGCTCGGGCAACAGCCGCGGCTACTCCTCACCACGTGTTTTCGGATCGCAACTCGGCAACGGCGCGATGGGCAACGCGCGCTGGGTCGGTGTACCGCTGCGCGACGTATTGAAAAAAGCAGGCGTCGCCGCGACTGCGACCTTCGTGGTCTTCAACGGCCTCGACACACCGGTCCTGCCAAGTACGCCGGACTTCCGCAAAACGCTGGACATCGAGCATGCGCTCGGTGCGGATGCCGTGCTGGCCTGGGGCATGAATGGCAAGGACATCCCATTCTTGAACGGCTACCCGCTCAAGTTGATTGTGCCAGGATACTTCGGCACCTATTGGGTCAAGCATCTCAGCGACATCGAGGTCCTTGACCACAGTTT
>JBDTWV010000298.1:0-4269 GCA_040006495.1 Dokdonella sp. | reverse complement strand
ATGTGGCCCCCCCGGATCATCGCGAACGAATCCTCGCTGCCGAAATAGCTGGCCCCCGGACGCGCGGTCACGGTCTGCTTGCCAGCGTTGATGAGGTCGGCGTCAAGTTCCACTTCAGTCGGGAAGGGACCAATGCCGAGCAGTCCGTTTTCGGACTGCAGCCAAACGTCCATGCCTTCGGGAATGTAATTTGCCACCAGCGTCGGCAAGCCAATGCCGAGGTTGACGTAGGCGCCATCGTTGAGTTCCTGCGCTGCGCGCTGCGCCATCTGCTCGCGGGTCCAGGCCATCACACGGCTCCTGCGCGCACAGTGCGCTGCTCGATGCGTTTTTCCGGTGTCGGGTTGTGGACGATGCGGTCGACGTAGATGCCCGGCAGGTGCACATGGTCGGGATCGATCGCGCCGATCTCGACGATCTCCTCTACCTCGACGATGCAGATCTTGCCCGCCATCGCCACCACAGGATTGAAGTTGCGCGCTGTCTTACGGAACACCAAGTTGCCCGAGGCATCGGCCTTCCACGCCTTGACCAGCGACACGTCTGCCTTAAGCGCGGTTTCCATCACGTGCTGATGGCCGTCGAACTCACGCGTTTCTTTTCCTTCGGCGACGATCGTACCGAAGCCGGTGCGGGTGAAGAATGCAGGGATGCCCGCGCCGCCCGCACGCAGGCGCTCGGCCAGCGTGCCCTGCGGATTGAATTCCAGTTCCAGCTCGCCACCAAGGTACTGGCGCTCGAACTCCTTGTTCTCGCCCACGTACGACGAAATCATCTTTTTGATCTGACGGGTGGCGAGCAGTTGTCCAAGCCCAAACCCATCGACGCCGGCGTTGTTGGAAATCACCGTCAAACCGGTGACCCCGGAATCACGCAGGGCCGCGATCAGCGACTCGGGAATGCCACATAAGCCGAATCCTCCAACGGCTAGAATCTGGTGATCGGCGACGACATGCCTTAGCGCCATCACAGCGTCAGAGTAGAGTTTGCGCTGGGGTCGGAACGAACTCTCGGCAACGGCGGGCATTTGCTGCTTCCTGTGCAAGGCCAGCGTAGTTTAGCTGTTCTTCTGGTTTTGTCTGTCCGGACACGAGAATCTGCGGCTGTTTCCGCGACCAGGGCTATCGTGGCCTCCTGTGTCTTGCGCGGCACGATTCACTCAAACAACTTTTAGGACTGCGCATGTTGCCTGACTGAGCAAAAGTGGCAGTGGGAATTGAGCTCATAGGAGAGTAGCCGGCGGCGCGCATCTTGTACCTCATCTATCGACCGGCGCAGCCAAAAAGAGGCGAGCACTTACGGGATGCGGCTTCGCACAAAAAGGAGCCGGCGCAAGGCCGGCTCCTTTATCACCAATGGAGGGACTATTAGCGCCCCGGCACCCTGGCACAGGTGCCGACCGAGGTGATGGTAATATCTGCGCCTGTGTTGTTGCGGTAAACGCAACCGTTGGCCCCAGTTTCAAGCAGAAATGCGTTCGGTTGATATTGCGCGCCGTAACAATATCCACCTGTCCGGACATATGTATCGGGACATGCGGCGTACGCCACGAAACCATCGTCACCGTTGACGACCGTTCCCGATGCAATTGTATTGGTCGTGTCCAGCGGTGTTGCATGCGGATTGTCGTAGTAGCCCACGATATCCACCACATAATGGGAAGCGCGCAGAGTGTAGATCCGGTAGTCCGGATCGGTGCCCGTTGAATTGAGCGCGACCACGACATTGTTGTTGACGATGGCCCCGGCCGCGTAGTTGATGTTGGAAACGAAGGGTGGGCTCGCCAAGTCGCCGGCATATACCGTGGCATAACCTGCAGTTGCGGGCAGCACGGCCGTGACGTTGAGCACGACGGCTGACGGGTGCTCGCTGGCAAGTCCGCAATCCGTGCCGCTACCGCCGAATGCCAGATAATCGGTGACGCCCCATGCATTGAAGCCGCGGTTGCTGTCGGCTGCGATCTGCCCACCGGCGTTGCGGGTGTCGGCGATGCGGCATGGCGCAATCGGGGTGAAAACCAAATCGTTGGTGGTATCGCCCAGCAGGTCAGAGGTGGGGCCAACCCGGACGCTTGACGGTGAAGCGAGCTTGCTGATCACCTGCGCATCGGTGCTGCGATGTCCGACGCCCGCCAGTTCCGCCATGGCACCTTCAAACGTCGTGCGAGCCAGCGAGCGCTGGATGTTGGTGGCATCACCATGCGCGAATTGACCCACCAGCCGGGACGACCACGTCCGCACATCGACCCCGTACATATTCTGCGCATACGGACCCCACTTGCGCACAAACGTCGCGATGGACGCGCCGCGCTGGGCCGGCGACAGCGACGCCGCGTAGTGGGGAATCTTTACCGCGTTGTTGGTTCCAGCCCCCATAACCATGCCCGGCAACACTACCGCCAATGCCGCAGCGAGAATCGATTTCTTGTTCATCATCAGCCCCTTGTTGAATGATCTGCCTAGTAACAGACAGGTGAAGCTTATGTCAAAAACGTGATGGCTGTCACGGATGCTTGTGAGGCGCAGGAGGCAGGATCAGCGTGGAGCTGGGTTGCGCATTCAGGTCCAGCACCTCATGGGTATCGCATTCACGTTGTGTGGTGGCGTCGCCGACCCACACCAGCACCTTGTACTTGCCCGGATTGCGAGGCAGATCGCCGGCGGCAGACCAGCCGTTGTTCGCGAGCAGCGGATTGCCCTCGGCGTGGTCGGGCCGGGCCACGCGCACGCCAGGCCAGAAAAGGTCCGGGCTGCCATCGGGGACGGTCGAACGGAAGACAACGTGGACCAATGGCGGCACGGGCTGGTGCTGGTCAGCGACCCGGCTCCATCCAACAAAGCTTGCGCGCGTGCCAACCGGCAGCGTGCGTGACTGGCGGATCGAGTTGCCGTTGATGATCTCAAGCGGGCAAATCGCGCTACCGGACACCAGCCGGGCATGTGCGATCTCGGCAGGCCGGGAAAAGGTAGCTGTTGCGCTTGCAGACGAATGTGGAGGTTCATCGGGGTGGCAACCGGCGGCGATACAGGCCATCGTCATGCATGTGGCTAGAAAATATTTCGAACGCATTTTTCGGATCCCTTGGTCAAAATGAATCCTACCAAGCGCTCGGGCGCGCAGGGCGTGTCACCTGCAATGAAACCCAAAAGCGCTCCATTACTGGAGAAAAACTGCCGGTGTGAAATCGGCTCCTCTCATCGCATTCGACTGGCTCAGCGTCCGGGGACTCTGCAGCAGCGTTTTCCTTCATACACGGTCTTCGAAGTGGTCCCGAGGTTAACCCACTGACAGAAGGACGAGGGGTTGATCCCAGAGCCTCCGCTGAAAATCTCCGGTTGGGCGCCGCTGTAGCAATACGGCGATGACTCGGCGTAGTTGGCCGGACACGAGGCAGTTGAATAGTAGAAGCCGTTACTGCTGGCAGGAACGTTGGTGACCACCGTGTCCAGTACGGTCACGCAATCCAGTGGTGTCGCGTGGGGAACATCGTAAAAACCCACGATGTCCACTACGTAGTGTGACGTGCGCAGCGTGTAGATCCTGTAGTCAGGGGTGGTACCTGCCGGATTGAGCGCAACTACAACATTGTTGTTGACGATTGCATTGGAAGGGTAATTGATGCTTGACACGCCCGGGGGAGACTAGAGGCTGCCACTGTAAACCGTTGCATATCCTGCTGTTGCAGGAAGCACGGCGGTCACGTTGAGCACCACGGCCTTGGGAGATTCGTATTGAAGACTACAGTTGGTGGAGCTTCCACCAAAAGACGCGTAGGAAGTCAAACCATGCGCATCAAACCCACGATTTGTGTTCGCGGGGATCTGGCCCCCCGCGTTTCGCGTATCGGCGATGCGGCAGGGATCGATCGGTGTAAAGACTAGGTCACTCGGGGGGATAAAGGTAACGTCCGTCGTATTGCCCACGCGAACGCCCGACGGCGACGCAAACTTGTCGATGACCTGGACATCGGTCATGCGCTGCCCGACGCCTGCCAATTCCGACATGGCACCTTCAAACGTGGTGCGCGTCAGCGAACGCTGGATGTTGGTCGCATCACCCTGCGCGAATTGACCCACCAGTCGCGACGACCACGTCCGCACATCCACGCCATACGTCTGCTGCGCATAGGGCCCCCATCTGCGCACGAAGGTGCCAATGGCTTCACCGCGCTGTTGCGGCGACAGGATGGGGGCATAACGCACAGCGTGATCCTGCCCGCGACCCGCCGGAGCCGAAAGCGCCATCGACATCGGCAGCACGGCCACGATG
>JBDTWV010000297.1:0-4316 GCA_040006495.1 Dokdonella sp. | reverse complement strand
GCTACGGCCTGACCGAGACGTCAGCGCCCATCACCGCAGAGTTGGGTGAGGAGCGCTACATCGGCAGCGTCGGCTACCCATTCCCGTCAGTCGAGCTGACGATTCGCGACCCCGATGCCGCCGATCTGCGCTCGGTGCCGCCGGGTGAGATCGGCGAGGTATGGCTGCGTGGCCCTTTCATGATGTCAGGCTATGACCGACGTCCCGACGAAACCGCACGCGCGATGACCGCCGATGGCTGGTTCCGCACCGGCGACCTTGGCCGCATGAATCAAAGCGGCGCGCTGTATCTGCTGGGTCGGATCAAGGACATGATCCTGGTCGACGGCGCCAACGTGTATCCGGCCGCGATCGAGGACGTCGTCGGTGCCCATCCCGGCATCGCAGACGTTTGCGCGGTCGCGATGCCTGATGAGGAAGATGGCGAACGCGTGCGCCTGTTTGTCGTCAGACACAATACCAACCTCGACGAAAAGGCCATCGTCGAGTGGTGCACGGAGCGCATGTCCCACTACAAGATTCCCAAGCGGGTCGATTTTGTCGATACCATTCCGCGCTCAGCCGTTGACAAGGTGCTGCGGCGCGAGTTGAGCGACCGGCCACTTGGTTGAGCGTGCTCACTGCGGGCGCCTGGACCATGCCTGTATTGGAGTGCATTCTGATGCGAAGTACTTCGTAGTCGATCTGGTCGAAGCGGGCGCGGAGCATACGTTCGTGTAACAGGTAAGACGACGAGGTCATCAATTCCTGCGGAACGCCATGTCCCATCCCTTCACCGGAACCTTTCAATGTTTTCCTTGTTGAATCGCAGCGCTACCCGTTTCATGGCTTTCTGGATTGCCACGTGCGGAACATTGTTGCCGCTGCATGCGGCGGCAACGACTTATTTCTCCGGCTACGTGAGCGACTTCCAAGGCAACCCCATTGCTGGCGCGGTTATCGAAGCGGGCAGGGCCACACTTTTCGATTTTCTCGTCGCTGGACAGGGAACCACAGATCAGCAGGGCAACTACGCCATTACGTCACTGGATACGTCCAACGGATCCTCGTTCGTGCTCGTCGCACGCGCACCCGGACACGTGATGACGATCTACCCGAATCTTCACTGCACCGATCCGTCGTGTCTGATGCCTTTGTTTTCATCACCGACTATCCAGCCTGCCAGTGGTGTGGACTTTACATTGCTGCGGGGCGCGTCCATTTCAGGACACGTGACGCGCACTGATACGAACGCCCCCGTTGCGAACGTATTCATTGGCGGCCAAACATCCACGAATGGTGATGCCGGCAGTCCCAGTGCAAGATCCGATGTATCGGGAGCCTACTCCATTGCGAATCTGCCGCCAGGCAATTACACACTGCGAACATTGGCCGCCGACCAACTGCTTGCACAAGGGTACGCCGGACATGATATCGATGACACGCTGAATTCGGCAGACGATGTTGTCACCCTCCATGAGGGTCAAATCGTCAGCAACATCGACTTTCCGCTGGATCGCGGCGCAACCGTCTCCGGTGTATTGACCAGCTTGCTGAATGGAGCGCCAGTCAATGCCCAAGTTGAGTTGTCAAGAACCGGCACGAATGCTGTTCCGGGTTATGTTGAGGTTTCGAGTGGTACTGGACAGTATCTGTCAGCGCTTCTAGCACCTGGCTCGTTCCATGTGCAATTTGCGCAATCTGACGACTACCACTCTTCGTTTTATTCACATGTATCGACTGAGGCGCAGGCACAGCAGGTAACACTTGCGGTTGGTGAACAGCGAAGTGGCATTGACGCGCAACTGAGTCCAACGCGGACGATTGCGGGTACGGTGAGGGATGCGTCCAGCGGCCAGCCCTTGCCGAACGTTGTTGTACATGCAGGCATATACGGCGGCGGCTGGATTCAGATGATGCACGCTTTTGCCGATGCAGTGACGGATGCCTCCGGCAACTATTTGCTGCAGGGATTGAGTGTCGGTTCGTATTATGTATGGACCGACCATGCGCCCGGACATGTTGACGCGTTCTACGCGGGTGCTGGACCGTGCTGCGATGCGCCCTCGGCGGGAGCGATCAGCTTGCCGCTCGCCACCTCAGAGTTTAAAACCGGCATCAATTTCGCACTGCAGGAAGGTGCGTATGCGAGCGGCCGCGTCTATGACGCGGACACGGGATTCGTTGCAATCGGCGTGCAGGTCACATTGATCGGTATCGGCGGTGATGAGTGGCCTGGCACCCGAACCGATGCCACCGGAACTTACACAAGCGTGGCGGTGCCAGTAGGAAACTACTATCTCGCCGCGTTTGGTGTGATCCCGCCCAACTTGTCATTTTACTATCCGGACTACGTCTGTTCATATCCAAACTGCCAATCGGGCGCAATGCTTCTGCCGTTCGGCGCAGCACAGGTGTATCGAAATCTGGATCTCGCGATTCCGCATCTCGATCTGATCTTTCGCAACGGCTTCGACCAATGATCCTAGTTTCTGAGCAGATTTCCGTTGCCGCGGAGGGAGCGTTCGATCCCAATTCCCGCGATCTCAGTTAGGACTGATTGATCGTTGCGGGAGAACCACACCCAGCAAAATGACTGGGGTACCGCTGGATACCTGCGCGAGCTGGAAAATTCGTGTTTCGTCAGCCTTTCGGCGGAACCCTGCAGCCTTTCGCGCGTCTGATGAGTGGGCGCGACGACGTGCCGCTGCATGGGGATGGCTCGGATGGCAGGGACAACGACCGTTGTTGGCGGCGGTGCTCCACGCACAGCCTTTGTCATGGCCGGTGGTGGAAGCCTCGGGGCGGTCGAAGTGGGCATGTTGCAGGCCCTGCTGGAATGGGGCGAGGCGCCGACATTCGTGGTGGGCGCGTCGGCCGGTGCGATCAACGCCGCTTACTTTGCCGCCTATCCATCGGTTGCCGGTGCCTGCGATCTCGAAAAAATCTGGTGTGCGTTGAAACGACGCGACCTGTTTCCATTCAATCTTCGCAGCATCATCGCATTGCTGCGGCGACGCGCCCATCTGGTGGATTCGGATGGCCTCCGGCGCCTGCTCGAGCAATACCTGCCGTATCGCCGACTGGAAGACGCCCCTTTGCCGATCTATCTGGTCGCGTCGGACATGCTGAGCGGCGACGAAGTGGTGCTGTCGTCGGGCCCGGTCATCGATGCGGTGCTGGCGAGCGCGGCGATTCCTGGCGTGTATCCACCGGTGCGAATTGGCGGGCGGTTGTTGATCGACGGCGGCGTTGCCAACAACACGCCGATCTCGGTCGCCATTGGCCTCGGTGCCACCCGCATTGTCGTGCTTCCGACCGGATTCGCCTGTGCGCTCGACCATGCCCCGTCGAGTGCCATCGGGCGTGCAATGCACGCGCTCAGCCTGCTGGTGGCGCGTCAACTTGTGCATGACGCCGATCGGCTTTCCGATGGCCAGGTCGAGCTGCGGATCGTCCCAAGCCTGTGTCCGCTCGACACGTCGCCGTACGACTACTCTGCGGCGGCACTGCTCATCGCGCGGGCGAAAGCATCGACGCGACGCTGGCTTGCGCAAGGCGGCCTGGATCAAGCGCGAACGCCACCACAATTGCGCGAGCACCAAGGTTGAAAAAGCAGGTAAGGTGGCGCGAACAATTTTCTCGATGCACGTCGCGTTCATTTGTTTCAATCCGCTCCGGCCATGCGTTTCTCGCGCTGCTGTTAGAAACCGGTGTGAATTTGCCAGGACTAATCGCATACGCGCGGTGACGTTCTGCCGCGTTTGTGAAAGCACACGTGTCTGCGCGCCGCAACTTGCGCACTGACCATTGAGGAATTCCGATGATCCGTTTGATATTGGCCCTCGCGCTGGCCGCCGCTGCTCAATGCTCAGACGGGGCTGCGCCCGAAGCAGTGTTGAACGGGTTGCCCCATGTCGCGTATCCGGCACCCAAGCGGATTGCTTCGGGCCGTCTGCAGGCGAGCGACATTCCGGCGCTGCAGGCTGCAGGCGTCCGCGATGTGATCGACCTCAGCATTGACAGCGAGACACCCAACTTCGATGAAGCGGCCGCCATGCAGCACGCAGGCATTGCATACCACAATTTGCCCATTCACGGCGCCAGCGATCTCAGCGACGCCAATGTTGTTCAATTCAATCGGCTGCTTGCCGACGCGGGCGATTCGCTTACTCTCGTGCACTGTGCCAGCAGCAACCGGGTGGGCGCGATGATCGCGCTACGGGCTGCAATCATCGAGAGACAATCCACGGAAGCGGCCGTGGCTGAAGGGCGACGTTGGGGCTTGAAAAGTCTCGAACCGGCGGTGCGCGAACGCTTGGAGGCGCGATCTGTTA
>JBDTWV010000296.1:0-4322 GCA_040006495.1 Dokdonella sp. | reverse complement strand
CGTTGCCCGAAGCCGGCATTGGTGTGGTCTTTCCGACCAGCCACTTCGGCACGCGCCTGGTTTCCAGCGTCGTGTGCAACCAGCTCGCCCAGAGCTTGTAGGGGTCAGACCAGGCAGAAGATGCGCTCGCTGCGACCGAGGCGCTTGTACGCGAGCACTTCCTCGTTGACCCAGTGCGAGGCGGCCGAATGCGGCGAGCAGATCACGATCAGGTTCGCCGACTGCGCGAGCGCCGCGTTGACCGTGCGGCCGAGATCGGTCGCGCTGGCGAGTTCATCGCGATCGCGGAAGATCGGCAGCAGACGTGCCGGGGTGGTCCCGGCCGCGGTGGTCTGGCCGACCAGCCGGCGCGGCACGCGGTACGTTTCCAGCGCCTTGTGCAGCCAGTCGGCCCAGGATTTGTCCTGGTGGCTGTAACTGATGAACGCCCGGTACTGGAAACCCGAGCCCGTCGCAGAGCCCGTCATCGCGTGCTCCAAACTGCCAAGAAATCGGCCCCAGACTGCTCAGGTTATCAAAAAATGTGAACTGCGTCACATTGTGTTGCGTCCTCAGGAGCAGCCCGCTCGCTGTGGCTGGTATTTGCCAAGCGCGGCGCGCAGTGCTCTGATGCCGATATGGTCAGGTGGCTGCCCGGGTTGCTGGGGTTGGCGCTGTTGGGGTTCGCAGCGTCCGTGCTTGCCGATGGAGTGCCTTCCGCAACGCCAGCCGCGTCCGCTGTCGTGTTGCGGATCGACGGCGCGATCAGTCCGGCGAGTGCCGACTATGTCGAACGCGGCATCGCGCGCGCCGCGCAGGAACACGCCGCGGTGATCGTGCTGGAGCTCGACACGCCCGGCGGTCTCGACACTTCGATGCGCGGCATCATCAAGTCGATCCTCGCCTCGCCGGTGGCGGTGGTCGGTTACGTCGCGCCGAGTGGTTCGCGTGCCGCGAGCGCCGGCACCTACATTCTCTATGCCTGCCATGTTGCGGCGATGGCGCCGGCGACCAATCTCGGCGCAGCGACGCCGATCCAGTTGATAGGCGGCAGCCAGCCGTTGCCGGCGACACCCATGCCGGGGACCAAGGAAACCAAGAAAACCACACCGTCGTCTCCGGCGACTCAGGACACCGAGACGCGCAAGGTCACCAACGATGCGGTGGCCTACATCCGCGCGCTGGCCGAACGTCGCGGGCGCAATGCGGACTGGGCCGAGCAGGCGGTGCGCCAGGCGGTCAGCGTGTCGGCCGATCAGGCGCTGAAATTGCACGTGATCGATCTGGCCGCGCCGAACCTGGCCCAGTTGCTCGCCGACATCGACGGGCGCCGCGTCACCGCCGTCGACGGCGAGCAGGTGCTGCACACGCGCGGTATCGCAGTGCAGTCGGTCGAGCCGGATTGGCGCAGCCGTTTCCTGGCGGTGATTGCCGATCCGTCGATTGCCTACCTGTTGTTGTTGATCGGGCTCGGCGGCCTGCTGTTCGAGGGCTACAGCCCGGGCGTAGTCCTGCCTGGCGTCGCCGGTGCGATCTGCCTGCTGCTGGCGTTGTACGCGTTCCAGATGTTGCCGGTGAACTACGCCGGACTGGCGCTGATTGCACTCGGCGTATGCTTGATCATCGCCGAGACCTTCGTGCCTGCGTACGGCACGCTCGGAATCGGCGGCGTGGTCGCATTCGTGATCGGCTCGGTGATCCTGATGGATACCAGTGTGCCCGGCTTTGGTATTTCGTTGCCGCTGTTGGTCGGCATCAGCATCGCCGCGGCGTTGATGCTGGTCGGCATCGTCTGGATGGCTTTGCGTGCACGTGGGCAACCGGTGGTCAGCGGGCGCGAGCAGATGATCGGAAGCACCGGTTTCGCCGTCGGCGATTTCGACCAGCGTGGCAGCGTGCATGTGCACGGCGAGCGCTGGCAGGCGGTTACCGCGGTGCCTGTTCTCAACGGCCAGGCAGTGCAGGTCACCGCCATCGATGGCCTGATTCTCAGCGTGAAACCGGCTGCCATCAAAATGAAAGGAGAAGCATGATGTTACCCACCGCTGGTGTGGTCATCGCGATTGCGCTGCTGCTGATCCTCAGTTCGGTCAAGATCCTGCGCGAGTACCAGCGCGGCGTGGTGTTCCTGTTCGGCCGCTTCCAGGCGGTCAAGGGGCCGGGCATCATCGTCATCGTCCCGGTGCTGCAACAGATGGTGCGCATCGACCTGCGCACCGTCGTGATGGACGTGCCGCCGCAGGACGTGATTTCGCGTGACAACGTGCCGGTCAAGGTCAATGCGGTGATCCTGTTCCGCATCCTCGACCCGGAAAAAGCGGTGATCCAGGTCGAAGACGCACGCGAGGCGACCAGTCAACTGGCGCAGACCACGCTGCGCTCGGTGCTCGGCCAGCATGAACTGGACGAGATGCTGAGCGAGCGCGACAAGCTCAACCACGACATCCAGGTCATCCTCGACCAGCACACCGATGCTTGGGGCATCAAGGTGTCGACCGTGGAGATCAAGCAGGTCGACCTGGACGACAACATGGTCCGCGCGATCGCGCGTCAGGCCGAAGCCGAGCGCGAACGCCGCGCCAAGGTGATCCATGCCGAAGGCGAACTGCAAGCGTCGGAAAAACTGATGCAGGCGGCCAAGACCTTGATGCAGCAACCGCAGTCGATCCAGTTGCGCTACCTGCAGACGCTGGTGGAATTGGCCGGCGATCGCACCACCACCATCGTGTTCCCGTTGCCGCTGGATCTGATCGAACCGTTGCTGGGCAAGGCGCGGCCACCGGGCGGGTGATCGTACTTGCGCGTTGCGGCTAAACCCTCGGGCGCTTGGGCGCAGCGCACGAGCATCGTGCGTTCCGGCGCTCCGCGCGCTAAACCCTTCGCGGCCTCCGCGCATCTGATCGCACGTCCACTTCGGAGCATATTCCATGCGCACACTGCTTTTTCTGATCGCCCTCGTCCCCGCGCTCGCCACGGCCAACGAATGCAAGTTCACCACCCAGCGCGATTTCGATGTCGACGCCGCGGGCCTCAACACGGTCGCATTCGTGCTCGGTTCGACGGATGTCACGGTCGAGGGCGTGCCGGGACTGGCCAAAGTCGAGGCGCGCGGCAAGGCTTGCGCGTCCGATCAGGCGTGGCTTGCCGAGCTGGCCGTCGACCAGCAGCGCAGCGGCGATCGGATCACGATCACGCCGCACACCGACCGCCATTCGAACACGAGTTGGTTCGGCTCCAGCTACGCCTACATCGAATTGCATGTGCGCGTGCCAGCGCAACTGGCGATCGATATCCAGAGCCACTCCGGTGACGCAGATGTCAGGAACGTCGCCGCGTTGGGGTTCAACGCGAGTTCGGGCGACCTGCGCGTGGACAAGATCGCCGGCGCGTTGACGGCCGAAGTCAGTTCGGGCGACGTCAACGGCGGCGATATCGGCAGCCTCGACGTTAGGCGTACGTCCTCGGGCGACTTCACGCTGCGCGACGTGCATGGCGATGTGAAAGTTGCACGCGCCGGTTCCGGCGATCTCAAGTTCGACAAGGTCGGCGGCAGCGTTGCCATCGGCAGCGTCGGCTCGGGCGATGTGTCGGCCAGCCAGGTCACGCATGACGTGACGATCGATTCCGTTGGTTCGGGCGATGTCAGCGTCGATAGCGTGGGGGGCAACTTCAGCGTGCGCAAAAAGGGCTCGGGTGACGTGCATCAGCACGACGTGCGCGGCACGGTATCGGTGCCGCACGATCGCGACGAGTGATGATGCCGTCGGCGTCGGCGTTGTCGGCGATCGTGGCGCTCTCATCAAGCATTCCGTTGCGGCTCCATGTGGGAGCGCCGGCAGGCGCGATGCTCGTGCCGTGGCGCATCACTGCATCGTGACTTCTACCGCTCCCACAAGGGCCCGGCGAGCCGAGGTGACGCACCGCCTTCTATAATGATGGGGTGAAGCCGAAGGATGTCATCCCGTCACATTCAACGTCTCGTCGCACGCGCTCCGCGACTGCGCCCGTCATCGTCGATCACGATCTGGCCTCGCTGCTCATCGCGATCCGCGCGTGCCGCGTCTGTGCAGCGTATCTGCCCGTCGGCCCGCGTCCGATCGTCCAGATTGGCGCGCGCGCTCGGTTGCTGATCGTCGGCCAGGCGCCTGGCGCGAAGGTGCACGCAAGCGGCGTGCCGTGGGACGACGCCAGCGGAGCGCGCCTGCGCGATTGGCTCGGCATCGACAAGGCGACGTTCTACGACGCCGAACAGGTCGCGATCGTGCCGATCGGATTTTGCTATCCGGGTCGCGGTGGCGGCGGTGACTTGCCGCCGCGCAAGGAGTGCGCGCCGTTATGGCTCG
>JBDTWV010000295.1:0-4325 GCA_040006495.1 Dokdonella sp. | reverse complement strand
GCGGCTTCAGCCAGTCGTTCAGGCTGTTTTCGCTGAAGTTGCCGAAGCGTTGCGCGAGGACGCGGCCATCGCGGCCGATCAGCACCGTGTACGGCAGCACACCGCGTGAGTTGCCGTAGTCGACGGAGATATCCGCCATCGTGCCTGGATCGTTGATGAGGATCGGATAGCGCACCGGATGATGGCCAAGGAAGTCGCGCGTGGCATCGGCCGAATCGGCGGCAATGCCGATCACCTGCAGCCCGCGCGCGGCGAGGTGCTGCTGGGTACGGTCCAATAGCGGCATTTCCTCGCGGCAGGGGCCGCACCAGCTCGCCCAGAAGTTGAGCACGATCAGCTTGCCCTGCCATTCGTCGAGCGTGTGCGTCTGGCCGGCGGGGTCAGGCAGTGCCACCGGCTTGGCCGGGGTGCCGATCTGCAACTCGGCCGTCGTGTCGGGATTTGGGGCTGCGGGCGCGCGCAGCCAGCCACCGGCGAAAAAGCCGGCACACGCGCCGCCAACGGCGAGAACCAGAATCAGTAGATGGCTGCGATCAAGCACGGCACGCGCGGCAAGCAAGAGAACGGTTGACGAGGATAGCAGGGCGCATCAACAATTCTTGGCGCGCTCAGGGCGCGCCGGATCCCAGCGCCAACGCGACCGCACCGGGTGTCAACACGGTCGGCAGCGCCTGTCCGTTGCCGCTTACGCCAGCGCGGAACACGACGTACAGCGGCACGCCGACCGCCTTGTATTGCTGCAGGAACGCGGTGATCGCGGGGTCGACATTGGTCCAGTCGCCCTTCATCAGTATCGCGTTGTTGCGCTTGAGCAGGTCGCGGAATGCGTCGGTGTCGAGAACGGCGCGCTCGTTGACCTTGCAGGTCACGCACCAGTCGGCGCCCATGTCGACGAATACACCGCGACCCTCGGCGCGCAGGTTGGCCAGGCGTGCGGCCGAATACGGCACCCAATCCGGTGCCTCGGTCGCATGCGCCGCGGTCGGTGCGGTAAGCCGTCCGACCTGCGCGATCGGCCACAGCGCGGCGAGTAACACGGCGGCCGCGAGCATACGGGCAGTCGTGGACTTGTAGCGACTGTGCTCCCACCACCACAGGCCGAGCGCAAGCACGATCGCGCCGACCAGCACCCAGCCGACCGCGTCGATGCCGCGTTGGTTGCCGAGCACCCATACCAGCCACGCCGCGGTCAGGTACATCGGGAAGGCGAGGGCTTGCTTGAACGTCTCCATCCACGCGCCGGGACGCGGCAAGCGGCTGGCCAGTGCCGGCACGAAGCCTACCGCGAGAAATGGCAGCGCGAGGCCGACTCCGAGCGCGAGGAACACCAGCAGCGCGACTGCGGACGAGGCTGCGAATGCATACGCCAGTGCTGAACCCATGAACGGCGCGGTGCACGGGCTGGCCACGACCACCGCGAGCACGCCAGTGAAGAAGTCGCCCGCGACGCCGCTGCGGCTGCCGAGGTTCTGGCCGACACCGGCAAGTCCGGCGCCGAAGTTGAACACGCCGGACAGCGATAATCCGATCGCGAACAGGATATAGACCAGCACCGCGACGAATACTGGTTGCTGCAATTGGAAGCCCCAGCCGAGCGCCTGTCCAGCAGCGCGCAAGGCCACCACGGCCAGACCAATGCTGGAGAACGCGACCAGTACGCCGGCGGTGTAGTACAGGGCGTGCCGGCGCGCCTTGGCCGGACTCTCGCCGCTCTGGGCGAGACCGAGCACCTTCAGTGACAGTACCGGCAGCACGCACGGCATCAGGTTCAGCACCAGGCCGCCGAGCAGGGCCAGCAGCAGCGCAGCGAGGATGCCGAGCGTGCCTGGTGTCGGTGGCTGGCTGCGCTGCGCGTTGTCGCTGGAGGAGGACTGCGCGGCGGGCGGCGCGGCGACGAAGGTGGCTTTCGCGGCGGCAAGCTGCTCCGGCGTCGCCAGCGGCATCACGACATCGACATCGCGCTGCATGACCGGATAGCACAAGCCGTCGTCCTGGCAACCCTGATATTCGGCATGCAATTTCACGGTCTGCGCGGCGCCACTTTCGCGTGCCAGCGCGATCGGCACTTCGACCTGATCGAAATACACCGTGACGCTGCCGAAATGCTCGTCCTGGTGGTCGGTGCCTGTGGGCCAGTGCGGCGCGCCGAGCTTGTCGCCGGCACCTTCGGCGAGCGCGACCGAGCTCTTGTCGCGATACAGGTAGTACCCTTTCGGCATTGTCCAGCGCGCCAGGATTGCCGTCGGGCTCTGCGCGATCGCTTCGAACTGGAATGCCTGTTCGGCGGGCAGTGGCGTGCGATCGGCTCCGGCGCTGAGCGACGAACCGGCGCCGAGCGTGAATGGCGATGCGACCGGCGCCCTTTCCGCGGTGGCGCCGGAAGGCGCGATGAGCGTGTTGGGCGTGCGCGCGGCGGAAGAAAGTGTCGCGCCTCCCGGCGCTCCCGCATCCATAGGCGCAGCCGCAGCCCTGCTGGCGGGGACAGCCAGCGTCAGCGTGGTCGGGTGTGGCGGATAGCAGATTTTCGGATCGATCTGGTGGCAGCCTTGCGCGGTCACCGTGACCGCCAGCGTTTTCTGCGCCGAATCGGACAGCGCGTACGGCAAGGTCGCATCGATCGAGTGGTGGTACACCTCGACATCGCCGAGAAATTCGTCGTGCTTCTTTTCGCCGTCCGGCAGCGCGATCGCGCCGAGGCTTACGTCCGGTTGGCTGGTCTTGCTCTTGATCCGCGAGCGATAAAGGTAATAGTCCGGTGCGATATCCCAATGCAACGCGATTGTGCCCGGTGTGGTGATTTTCGCATCCAGCTTGAATGCCTGTTCGACCGGCAGCAGGCCCTCGTCCGATTGCGCGTGCGCGATGCCCACAAGGGTAAACACGGCGAACACGCCGGCGAGCAGCTTGCGCATCAGGAAACGCTCCAGGAGGGTGGTGGACAGCAACTAGGACCGCACTTAGACCGCGAGTCTTGCATGACGTTCATTTTGGTGCGGTTTCCGTCTCGATCCAATCGAGATAGCGATCGAGACCGTCGACTGCGTCGACTGCGATCAATTCGGGTGTTGCGTAAGGATGCAAGGCCGGCAAGCGCGCTTTCAGCTCGTCGAGACGCGCGCGCGTGGTCTTGATCAGCAGCAACACCTCAGTCTCCGAGCAGACGCGGCCTTCCCACCGATAGGTCGATGCGACGCCGCTGATCGCCTGCACGCAAGCGGCGAGCTGTTCATCGACCAGCACGTGCGCGATGCGCGCAGCGGTTTGTGCATCCGGGCAACTGCAGTGGACGATGACGGCGGACATGCGAGCGCAAAAGCACGAAATGAACCACGCATGTTCGCACAGCGCCGCCGCCGGTGTGCATCGCGCCTTCCGGCACTCCCATAGGGAAATGATCAGCTGATGGTTCGGTGGGAGCGGCGGAAGCCACGATGCTTGTTCCAAAGCCCAAGAGCATCGCGCCTTGCGACGCTCCCACGACGCAAAGGCCTGCGCCTCGGGTGGGAGCGGCGGCGGCCGCGATGCTTTCCCCGAAGCCAGGAGCATCGCGCCTTGCGGCGCTACATCGGCGTGTCGAAGCCGTCCTTGAATATCATGTCGTTGGGCGGGTTGAGTATGCAGATCGCCGGATTGACCGAGTCGAACAGCGCGCGGGTCGCCCATTCCGGGTGATCGATGAACGGGTTGCGGTTGCCCTGAAAACTGTAGATCACCTCGTCGCGAGCGCGCTCCTCGGCGTCCGGCGGATCCTGTTGGCTCCAGTCGAGCAGCGTCGTGAGTAGACCCATATAGGCCTTCGCCGCGGTGTTGCTGATGATGACGATCTTGCTGCGGTCGTCGGTGAGTTCGAGGTCGGGAATTACACCGTCGTGCGCTTGATCAGCAGCGGTGCCTTCGTAGCGGATCGCCATGTAGAACATCGCGCGCGCCATCTCGCCCTTGCGGTGGTTCCACACCTCGAACGAGCCTTGGTTACCGTCCGGTGCCTGCACCCAATTGGAGTTGCCTGGATAGACGCCGCTGCCGCCGCCAACACCGTTGTTGACCTCCGTTGTCAGTTCGCTGCAGCCGCTGGCGCAATTGGCGTACGGCTTGTTGCCGCGGCTGGCATTCTGGGCGGTATCCGACAACCACAGCATGTGCGTGTCGGTGTAGGCGGCGAGGCTGGAGTTGGCGAAACCCAAGGAATTGGGCCACGCGTGCTCGCGGTTGTAGGTGATGCCGCTGCCGGTCCCGGCGCGATCGCTGCCGATCGTGTAGGAGCGGTTACGGTATACGTCGATCATCTTGGCGGGATTGTTCGGATCCTGCTGGGCGATCTCGAG
>JBDTWV010000294.1:0-4341 GCA_040006495.1 Dokdonella sp. | reverse complement strand
GCAATGATGCTTTTTGCCCTGCTATGGGCCGTTACGGCCCCGGCGGCGACGCAAGACGGCAAGGGACTCGCCTGCGACCCGCAGGGCTCGCAAATGGAACTCAACACGTGCGCCGCGCTGCAGCTTAGCGCAGCAGACGACGCACTCAATGCCACTTGGCGCGAAGTGCTGGCGCAGATCGGCAACCGGCCGATGGCAATTGCGAAGCTGAAGGCCGCGCAGCGTCTCTGGATACAGCTGCGCGATGCAGACATGGAGGCGCAGTTCCCTCTTGAGAAAGGCCAGGACGCGCGCGTCGAATATGGCTCGATCTACCCAATGGAATTCGCCAATGCGAAGGCGAAGCTAACGCGAGAGCGTGCGCACTATCTGCGCGCGACTTGGCTTGAAGATTCCGCCCACTGATTGGCCACGACGCTCTGCTTTTCCCCGTATAAAGACCGAGACCGCAATGCTGAAAATCGACAACCTCCACGTCCGCGTCGCGGGCAAGGAAATCCTCAAGGGTCTTTCGCTGCAAGTGAAAGCGGGTGAGATGCACGCGATCATGGGTCCGAACGGCGCCGGCAAATCGACGCTCGGCAATGTGTTGGCGGGGCGCGCCGGTTACGAGATCACCCGGGGCAGCGTGGAATACGACGGCCAGAACCTGCTCGAGCTGACGCCGGAAGAACGCGCGGCCGCAGGCGTGTTCCTCGCGTTCCAGTATCCGGTCGAGATTCCCGGCGTCAACAACACGTATTTCCTGCGCACCGCGCTGAATGCGCAGCGCAAGCGCCGCGGCGAAGTCGAACTCGACTCGATGCAGTTCCTGAAGATCGTGCGAGAGAAGCTCAGTGTCCTGCATTTGAAGGACGAGCTGCTGCATCGCGCGGTCAACGAGGGTTTCTCAGGTGGAGAGAAGAAGCGCAACGAGATCTTCCAGATGGCGCTGTTGGAGCCGAAGCTCGCGATCCTCGACGAGACTGATTCCGGTCTCGATATCGATGCGCTGAAGATGGTCGCCGATGGTGTCAACGCAATGCGCGATCCGGCGCGTGCTTTCCTCGTGATAACCCACTACCAGCGCCTGCTTGATTACATCGAACCGCATTTCGTGCACGTGCTGGCCGACGGCCGCATCGTCGAGAGCGGCGATAAATCGCTCGCGCACAAGCTCGAAGAACATGGGTACGCGTGGATCGCGGAACGCAAAGTGCTCGATCACAGCCGTGCTGGAGCCGCCTGAGATGGCGAGTGTTCTGCTCCAGTCCTTGCTCGATGAAGACGCATTGCGCGCCGCAGATGCGGATGCGTCGAGCGTGCGTCGCGCCGCCGCTTGCGCATTGCTTCGCGATGGCTTGCCGCGCCCCCGCGACGAGGCATGGAAGTACACCGGCCTGCGTGCGCTGGATCAGCGTCGTTATGCAAACGGGGATGCCGCGGCGGCGACTCGTGAGATCGATGCCGGCGTGTGTGCATTGCCCGGCGTCGATGGCGCTTGCCTGGTGTTCGTGAACGGATTTTTTCGCACTGATCTTTCGACCCTGCCAACCCATGAAGGGTTGACCGTGTCGTGCGCCCACGATGCCGCACCTGCGCTCGTTCGCGAGCGCGAGGCAGAGAGCGCCGACGCGCGCGCGGATGCCTTCGTGCGCCTGAATGCCGCGCTCGCCGGTGACGGACTGCTCGTGCGCGTGGGCGCTGGTGTGCATATTGATTCACCGCTGCATCTGGTCTTTGCCGGCGCTGGCGGCGAGTGCGATGTCGCGTGGCAGTTGCGCGCGCAAGTCGAACTCGGAGAAGGCGCCACGCTGCGCCTGATCGAGCACCACGTAGCGGCCAGCGCGAACGCACACCTGGGCAACCTCGTCGCGCACTACACCCTGGCGGCTGGCGCGGGCCTTGATTTGCTGCAGCTGCAGGACGCTGCAGCTGCGGCGATCTTGATCCGGCGCAATGATTTCCATGTCGACCGCGAAGCCACGCTACGCCTGCACACGCTGGAAGCGGGCGCGAACACGATGCGTCACGATTTGAACGTCGATCTGGCCGGACGCGGCGCGCGCCTTCTGTCGCGCGGTGTATTTACGCTGCGCGGGCGCCAGCATGCAGACACGCATCTGGTCGTCGCCCATTCCGCGCGCGACACCACCAGCAATATCGCGTGGCGCGGCGTCGCCGATGAGCGCGCGCGCGGAGTATTCCATGGTGCGATCACAGTCGCCCAGGGCGCGGATGGCGCCGACGCGCAGCTCAGCAACAAGAACTTGCTGCTGTCACCACTGGCCGAGATCGACACCCAACCGGCGCTCGAAATATACGCCGATGAAGTGAAGGCGGCGCACGGGGCAACCGTCGGTGAGCTCGATGAGCAGGCGCTGTTCTACCTGCGCTCGCGCGGAATTCCGCTGGAGACGGCGCGACGCGTTCTGGTCGGCGCGTTCTGCAACGCGATGTTCACAGACATCGCGCCGCCGCTGCGTGCACACCTGGAAACGTTGCTGGCTGCACGCCTGCCGCAGGCTGGAGAAGCCGCATGAACGCGCGGCCAGATGATCGCGGCAACACGATCGACGTGGAACGCATCCGGGCGGACTTCCCGCTGCTCGCGCGTCTCGTGCACGACAAGCCGTTGGTCTATTTCGACAACGCGAATACCACGCAAAAACCTGCCGTGGTGATCGAAACGGTCGACCGTTTCTATCGCGAAACGAACGCGAACGTCGCGCGCGCAGTGCATCAGCTCAGCGAGGAGGCGACCGCCGCGTTCGAGTTGGCACGCGACGCGATCGCGCGTTTCATCCACGCGCCTTCGCGCGACGAAATCGTGCTGACCAGCGGAACCACCCAGGCGATCAACCTGGTCGCGTACAGCTACGCGATGCCGCTGCTCAAGCCCGGGGATGAGATCCTGGTCACCACGATGGAGCACCATGCGAACATCGTGCCGTGGCAGCTGGTCTGCGAGCGGACCGGTGCGACGTTGAAGGTTGCACCAATCAATCAACGCGGCGAACTGGAAGTCGAGCGTTTCGTCGAAATGCTCACTCCAAACGTGAAGCTGGCTGCAGTGGCGCATGTCTCGAATGTGCTCGGAACAATCAATCCGGTCGCCGACCTTGCGCGCGCTACGCGCAAGCGCGGCATCCCGTTGCTGGTCGACGGTTCGCAGGCCGCGCCGCATCTGCCGCTCGACATGCGTGCGCTGGGATGCGATTTCTACGCGCTGACCGGACACAAACTCTACGGCCCGACTGGAACCGGCGCGCTATGGGCGCGCAAGGAATTGCTGCAGGGCATGCCGCCGTTTTTCGGCGGCGGTGAGATGATCCGCGAAGTGCGCTTCGAAAAGACCACGTTCGCCGATCCGCCGCATCGCTTCGAGGCCGGTACGCCTAATATCGCTGGTTTCGTCGGCCTGCGTGCAGCGATCGACTACGTGGACGCGATCGACCGCGAGCGCATTGGCGCGTACGAGCACACGCTGCTCGAACATGCGACGCAGTTGCTCAAGGAAATTCAGGGTCTGCGCATCTTCGGCGAAGCCGCGCAAAAAACCGCGGTGATTTCGTTCCTGATCGAAGGCACGCACGCTCACGACCTGGCCACCTTGCTCGATCAGGAAGGCATCGCGGTGCGCTCCGGCCATCACTGCGCACATCCGCTGATGCAGTTCTACGGAGTGCCGGCCACCGTGCGCGCGTCACTCGCGTTCTACAACACGCACGACGAAGTCGAGCGCTTCGTCGCGGCGATCCGGAAAGTGCGCAAGCTGCTCGCTTGATGGGGTTCTGATGGAGACTGAGCTTGCATGAATACGGTGGCCGAAACCGTGCGTTTCACATTCCGCGATGCTGGCCTCGACGACAGCGATGCGATCGTGGCACTGGTCGAGTCGGCCTACCGCGGAGAAGCCAGCAAACAAGGCTGGACTTCCGAAGCGGACATGCTTGACGGCCAGCGCATCGATATGGCCGGCGTGCAGGAGTTGATTGCGAAGCCTGACAGCGTGATCGTGCTCGCTGAATCCGCGGGTGATTTGCTTGCCTGTGCACACGTCGAGAAGCTTGATAGCGCGGGCTACTTCGGCATGTTTTCGGTGCGTCCGACGCGGCAGGGCGGCGGCATCGGCCATGCCATGTTGGCTGAGGCCGAGCGTATCGCGCGCGACGATTGGCAGCGCGGCGAGATGCAGATGACAGTGATCTCGATCCGCAACGAATTGATCGCGTGGTACGAACGCCGCGGCTATCGGCGCACCGGCGTGTACAAGGCGTTCCCATATGGCGATGAACGCTTCGGGATTCCGAAACGTGATGACTTGCGTTTCGAGCTACTCGCAAAATCCCTTATCCAGCC
>JBDTWV010000293.1:0-4348 GCA_040006495.1 Dokdonella sp. | reverse complement strand
GGATTCACATGGAAGCCGATGGACAACGTGTCGGTCACGCTCGACGGCTATCGCATCGACATCAACAACCGCATCGTGCTCAGCGGTCGCTTTGATACGAGCGATCCGGATATCGGTGCGATTCTCGAACAGCTCGGCGTCGGCGAGGCCCAGTTCTTCGTCAATTCGGTCGACACCAAGACCCAGGGCATCGACCTGACCGTCAGCCATGGGATGGACCTCGGCCAGGGCCACCTCGACAGTTTCCTCGCGTTCAACCATGGCACCACGACTGTCGAGAAGGTGCACACGCCACCCTCGCTGGTCGGTCGCGAGGATTCGCTGCTCGGCGAACGTGATCGTCTGTTCATCGAAGATGGCGCGCCACGCTCGAAGGCAACCTTGGGCTTCGACTACGCGCTCGGCAAGTGGGACACCAGCCTGAAGGTCATCTACTTCGGACCGATGACGCTCGGCACGTTCTCCGGCCCGCCGGTACCGAACCAGCATTATTCTGACAAAACCTCGGCTGACGTCAGCGTCACCTACAGCTTCACCGAAAATACCAAGCTGACAGTGGGCGGCGCGAATATCCTCGACAAGTACCCGAGCCGGCAGAACGCCGATGAAACCGACAATGGCTTCAGATACGAGGCCGTGCAATTCGGTCTGAACGGCGCGGCCTGGTTCGTCCGGCTGGCGCACAAGTTCTGAGAGTCCCCATTGCCGGGACGTGTCGCAAGCGACGCGTGCCGGCAATATCTGTCACGCGATCCCACGTCGCGAAGGGAGCTTCCATAACGCCACGGCAATGGCCAGCGGTCGGCGTTGCTCAGATCGCCGCAGCCCCCCCCCGCTGCGTGTCTTTCATCGAACTCAACGGCGCTTGGACGACCGATGCCGAGCGCGTCGAGGGTGTGCTCGGCGCATTGCGGTTGTCGATTACGCCGCTGGCGTGCGCATCTACGCGTTCGCGGATTTGGATGTGCCTCAGCCTGCGCGTGCGGCTCTCGGTAAGCCGAGATCAAGCCACCGAAAATCCTGCTTCAGCACCTGGAAGGCGCGCAGCGCAGTGGCGCGGGCCGCTATGTTTTGGACAGGCCTCGCGGTGAATTGCTGCGTGGACTCGACAGCGCATCCCTGACCTGCGTGAGCGCCGTGTTGATTGCGCCATACAGGCGTTCGACCGTTTCCGGGTCGGTAGCGCTCTCGGCATACCAGTTGATCAAGAACGCGAAATAGACCCATTGCCCCGAGAAGAACATGCCGCCAGCGATGGCACGCGCATGAAAACCGGGCGTGTCAGCATTGCCGCTTTTGATGTACGCACTGACTCCCGAAGGCAACGGTATCAGATAGATGAAGTCGCACAGCGAGAGCACGCGGCGGAACTCGTTCAAGGTCTCCGGGTGCTTGAAAAACGCGCCCTGCAACGCGCGCGAGTACCAAGTCACCAAATCATCGACAGAGGATGCGAGCGTCTGCACATCGTTGAGGAACGGATGCACCTGTGGGTTCTGCACAGCCGCCTGCAACTGCTCCCAGGTGAGATTCTTGTAGTCGGTCGCGCCGAACAAATAACCGGTGAGCGCGCGTGTGCTGTCGGGTACCAGCGTATTGACGAGCCCCTGCGATGCAATCAGTGCTCGAACGTTGTCCGCTCCGGCGAGTTTGAACGCCATGTCGGTGGCGGTGTTGTCGCTGTGGTTGATCATCGCGTCCAGCACGGTTCGTTCGGACACGACGCCGGTGACGTTCGGTGGGTTGAAGGTCGGGCTGCCGAATGACCAGACAGTCGAATCGAGCGCGACCTCGCGATCGTCAAGCTGCTCGACGACGTTGGCCGAGTCGATCTGCCGCAGCGCTTCGCCCAGAACGAAGGTCTTGATGGAGCTGGCAGCGAAAAGACGTTTCGCCGAATTGGACTGCGCCAGAAAACCTGCGCCCACGGCCGTGCCCGGCGCGAAGATCTTGACCGCCACATCGCCTGGTAAACCATCGAACAGCGCGATGATTTGTTCGGGCGTAATGCTGCGCACGGGCGACGCGGCTGGTGCGAGCGAAGTCGATGCGGTGGCGCCTTGTGCAGCTGTGGCACACGTCGCTGCGACGGCAGCCGTCTTCAGGAAATCACGTCTGGAATGCACCATGTCAACCTTGTTCAGCGCCGCACCGGCAAAGAAAGCCAACTCTAATCCGTTCCATCGAGCCAAAACAAGACGCAATTTTCGGAGTGCAATTTGCGGCAGGGTAGACTAATGTTGAAGTCGTATCCGCGCCAACGCGCAACTTGCGTGCGTTGATTCACTGCGGTGGTCCGTCTTCCATTTGTGCCGCCGACGCAGTGGTTCCGGGATCCGACCGCGGCGTAAAGTCGGCGCTGGATGTTGCCGACGAAATCGACTTTTCACGACAGCAGGTGCATCTGCACCGACGCTGCGGGACTGGCGTCAAAAAGGATTCGGGGAGTGATCGCAATGCGAATGGTCGTGTTGATCTGCGTCTTTGTGGTTTTATGCAATGCCGATGTGTATGGTCAAGCGGTAGGTGCGCAATCGTGGAATGGCACGGACACTGGGCGGTTCACGATCGGTGCCGAAGCGCTTGGCTGGCGTTTGCAGGACAGCCCGCTCCCGTTTCCGGTCGTCACCGATGGCGTCATCGGACAGCCCGGCACGCAGGTGTTGCTTGGAAACCAGGGTTTCGACACCGGTACCAATCGCGGTTTGCGGATCAGCGCGGACTACGCACTTGGTGATCGCTCCGGCATCGAGGCAAACATTTTCAGACTTGCCTCACGATCGAGGGGGGCTGGCGTCGAATCCTCGGGCCAACCCGGTTCAACGGATATCTACCTTCCGTACATCGACGCAACGACGCTTCTCGAAAGTGGGGCGGAATTGTCGGGCGCATCGATTTACCGCGGCAGCGTTCACGAGCAATTGAGCAACAATTTCCAGGGCGCCGAGTTGAATGCGCGCTGGAACATGTCGTCGGCTCGTCCCTGGCATGTGGATTTGCTCGGTGGGGTCCGCTATTTGCGGTTGCACGAGGCCTACACGCTTACCACGGAGAGCCCGTACCTGCCGGCATTCGGTCCCGACATCTGGCAAACCACTGACCGATTCGAAACCAGCAACAACTTCTATGGTGTTCAAGTCGGCGTGCGTGCGTCGTTAGAGCAGGGCTCATTCTTTGCTGACGCAACGACCAAGGTCGGACTCGGAGCCATGCGCCAATCGGCCGGCATTGCGGGTTCGCTGGTGACGGATGACTTCACGTTCGGGCCTGCGCAGACCTTTCCAGGAGGTTATTTCGCGTTGCCGACCAACATGGGCCAGCACGCGCGTACGGCGTTTTCGGTGGTTCCCGAGGTCGCGTTGAATCTCGGCTATCGCTTGACCTCGAGCGTCACGATTCACGCTGGCTACTCGTTCCTCTACGCAAGTTCGGTAGTGCGCCCTGGCAATCAGGTCAGCCGCATCATCAATACGTCCCAGAGCGCCGCGTACACCGAGGATCCGGCCGCGGTGCTGCAGGGCGTTGCAGCGCCGGGATTTTCGTTCAAAAGCTCCAGCTTCCGGGTTCAGGGACTCAATGTGGGTGTGACGATCCGCTTCTAGGAATAAGGCCATGTGCACGATGATCAGAATTTCGACGGTAACGGCGCTTGCGCTTGTCGCGGCCTTGTTGCTGTATGCCGGCGCGGTCAGCGCGCAAGACGCTGATACCTGTGCCGGTGGCATCCTGTCGCCGCAAGCCAGTGGCGCCGATCTGGTGGTCACGGCGCCCTGTACCGTGCAAGCGGGGACCTACAAGTTCAAGGATGTGCACGTCCTGGCCAATGGCGTACTCACGTTCGATGACGTCGTGACCGATTTCTGGGCGGCCAATATCCTCGTTGAAAATGGGGGCAGCCTGGTGGCCGGATCGCCCGAGTCGCCGATTGGCACAAAAGGCGGCACGCTCACGATCCATTTGTGGGGCAAGGATCAGACCGGCACCGAACTTGCCAAGCAAGGGCAAGGCGTTGTGTGCTTGAGCGATAGCAAGGGCCACTGCGGCGTGCCTGATGCACTCTGGGATGCCAATGTCGACGCGATGGGCATGCCGATCTCGCCCGACCTGGCTAAGAAGATCTCGGCGCTCGGGGCGGTAGCGGCGCAGTATCCGCGCGCCGACGATAGTCCCAGGGAGCCGGGCTATGTCGACGTCAAGAACGACTATTTCTATGCCTACGACCCGCTGATGTTCGATGGCGCGAAGGATTCTGCCGGCCACGTTGGTTATTTCGGCTACAAGGTGCTGGCGGTCTCCTATGGCGGCACGCTGCAGTTGTTCGGCAAGAAGGGCGCAACCTATGCGACGC
>JBDTWV010000292.1:0-4351 GCA_040006495.1 Dokdonella sp. | reverse complement strand
ATGACGATCGCAATGCACAATCGTAATCGCAATCGCACGATCAATTTACCGCGTTCCGCTCGCATGCCGCTGGTCGGAATCTGCACGCGATGAACACGATCAGTCGCAGCCTGCGCGGATTGGGTCGGCGTTTTGCCGACACTATTGACGTGCCGTTGTTGCTGGCGTTGCTGGCCGTGCTGGTGATCAGCCTGATGGTGCTGCATAGCGCCGGCGGCGGCAGCATGAAGTTGGTGTTCGCGCAGGGTGCACGCTATGCGGGCGGGCTGGTCGCGTTGTTCCTGATCGCGCAGGTGCCGCCGACCAAACTACGAATCTGGACGCCGTGGTTGTTTGCGGCAACGATCGGATTGCTGTTGTTGGTGCCGTTGCTGGGATCGGGCCGCAGCGCGCGCTCCTGGCTCAACCTCGGCGTGTTTTACCTGCAACCGGCCGAACTGCTCAAGCTCACGCTGCCGATGATGATGGCCTGGTACCTGCATCGACGCCCGCTTCCGCCCGACTTCAAGACGCTGCTGATCTGCGGATTGATCATCGCCCTACCGACCGGCTTGATCCTGCTGCAGCCCGATTTCGGCACCGGCATGCTAATCGCCGCCAGCGGCCTGTTCGCGTTGTTTCTTGCTGGCCTGGCGTGGTGGTGGATCGCGCTTGCCGTGGGCGTGTCTTCCGCTGCTGCACCGCTGGCGTGGACCTTCTACCTGCAGGATTACCAGAAGGCGCGCATCCTCAATTTCCTCAATCCCGAACTCGATCCGCAAGGCACTGGCTGGAACATCATCCAGTCCAAGATTGCGGTCGGCTCTGGTGGATTGTTTGGCAAGGGTTGGGGCCAAGGCACGCAGTCACACCTGAATTTTTTGCCCGAACACACCACCGATTTCATCTTCGCGGTGCTCTCGGAGGAATTCGGCTGGATCGGTGTCTGCGTGTTGCTGGCGCTGTACCTGTTCATCGTCGGTCGCTGCCTGTGGATCGCCGCCAGCGCCCGCGAAACTTACGCACGCGTGCTTGCCGGTGCACTGGCGATGACCTTCTTCGTGTACGCGATGGTCAACGGCGGAATGATTTCCGGGTTATTGCCAGTGGTCGGCATTCCGATGCCGCTGTTGAGTTATGGCGGCACCTCGGCCGTCTCGTTGCTGGCCGGATTCGGCATTGTGATGTCGGTGTACGCGCACCGGCGGTTCATGGGGACGTGAGGCGCGCTTGAATGGATGCGAACGCGGCGGTGTGATCGCGATCGACTTGCCGGAGCGGCGTGCTAAATTTACCGGCATGACTGAATTTCGTATTCGCGCCGCCCTAATCCTCGCCTGTCTTTTTCTGTCCATTCCGATTTCTACGGCGCTGGCCGCCACGCCATCCCCGCCTCCCGAGTTACCCGCGTTTGCGCAGCAGGTGGCGAAGCAATACGGACTCGACCTGCGCGACGTGCAGGCCACGCTTGCCCAAGCGCAGTACCGGCAAAGCACGATCGATGCGATGAGCCGCCCCGCCGAGGCAGTCAAGCCGTGGAAGGATTACCGACCGATCTTCGTGACCGCCAAGCGCATCCGCGATGGACGTGCGTTTCTGGCCGGTTATCACGATCAGCTGATGAAAGTGCAGACCGCGACCGGCGTTCCGGCAGAGATCATCGTCGCGATCATCGGCGTGGAAACCGGTTACGGCAGCAACACCGGTTCTTATCGCGTACTGGATGCGCTGTACACACTGGCGTTCTGGTATCCGCGCAGTGGCGACCCGGCCAAAGCAAAGCGCGAAGCCGATCGGCAGACATTTTTTCGCGACCAGCTCGCGCAACTGTTCGCGCTGGCTCACGATGAGGGCTTTACGGTGACCTCGCTCACCGGCAGCTATGCGGGCGCGATGGGCTGGGGCCAGTTCATGCCATCGAGCTATCGCGATTTTGCCAAGGACGGTGACGGCGACGGTCGTGCTGATTTGTTCGGTGGCTCGATGCCGGATCTGTTCGCCTCGGTCGCCAATTACTTTGTCGCGCACGGCTGGCGCAGCGGCGAGCCGGTCGCGGTGCGCGCGGACAAGAAGCCGGGCATGCCGCCCTTCGTGGCCGAGAATTCCGAGCCGAAGTTCGACCTCGCCGCACTCGGTCGGCTCGGCTATCGACCGCAACAGGCGCTGGGCCACGATCTGCCGGTGACTTTGCTGACGCTGGAAGGCGTCCACGGCAGTGAGGACTGGATCACCTTCAACAACTTCTACGTCATCACCCGCTACAACAAGTCGCCGATGTATTCGATGGCGGTGTTCCAGTTGGCCGAGGCGATTGCAGGCCGCGATATTCCTGATCCACCGTGACTGTAGCCCACGTGCATGCATCTGAGATCGCGATCTCCAGCACGATGACTTGCCTCAGTGTTGCCTGCACAATTGAGTCCGCAGCGCGCGCAAGAATGCTCGAATCGCAGAAATGTCATCTTCCGTATTGATGCGACGCCTTCGCGTTCGCCATCTGCTTGTGGTCGCTGCCTCACTCGCGCTGTGCGCGTGCGTCGCGCAGAAGCCCAAGCCTGCGCGCGCGCCTGCCACGCAGCGCCCGGTCCCACCTGCGCCGCAAAAGAAAAAAGGCCGCGAGCGTCCGCCGCCATTCGTCGCGCGCGGTGGCTACACGGCAGGTGGCCTGTATGCACCTGGCGTCGCCGACACCGCGCCGGAGGTGCCAGAGGACATCAGTGAATTGCCCGAACCGGTACCGACCGACGAGCCGCGTTCGAGCTACGGCAATCGCACGCCATATGTTGTGCTGGGCAAGACCTACAACGTGTTGCCCAGCCCGAAAGGTTACGTCGAACGCGGCGTTGCCTCGTGGTATGGCACCAAGTTTGACGGCCGTCCAACCTCGAACTTCGAGGCTTACGACATGTACAAATTCAGCGGCGCGCATCGCACGCTGCCGCTGCCGAGCTACGTACGTGTAACCAACCTCGACAATGGCCGCAGCGTGATCGTGCGCATCAATGATCGCGGCCCATTTCACGACGGCCGATTGATCGATTTGTCGTACGCAGCGGCGGTCAAGCTGGGCGTGAATATCAAGGGCACCGCACCGGTGGAGGTGCGCGCGGTGGAGCCCGGCGACGATCCGGGACCGCCGAAAGTCGTGCAAGCACCGGGGCCTTCTAAATCTGCTGATGTATTGGCTGCAGACGCAAAGCCGAAGGCTGCTGCAGTGGTTGCAACAGCCGCCTCCACAACTGCTGGATCGATGCCGTCGAGTGTGTCCATAAACAGTTCTTCGACACCATCAACTTCGCCGCCATCAAAATCCTTGCGGCCAGCGCCCTCGCAGTCCGACACGACCAGCGCAGATACGGGCATGCTGCAGTTGGGCAGTTTTGGCGAGCGCGCCAACGCCGACCGGTTGCTGCAACGCCTGCAGCAGTCCGGCATCACCGGCGGCAGTGTGCGCGAGGCGCAAATCGATGGGCGCGCGCTGTGGCGGGTCGTGATCGATGGCGTCGACAGCATCCGCGCGGCCGCACTGGCCGAGCGCATCGAGTCGCTCGGTCTGGGCCATCCGACCTTTGTCCACGCGCCTGTGCCGTGATCTCGCGATTCGGGGAAAATCGCCTGCAGAGACTAAACTGTCTGCACCATTAGTGGTCGAAACCAACGCGTCCCGCCGTTTTCCAGCATCAATCTTGCATTCCAGCTACCGGAGATTCCCGCCCATCATGTCGATTCGTGCCTCGCTGATCCTCGCCGCCAGCGCCCTGCTGAGCATGTCCGTCGCCCTTGCCCAGGGCCCCACGCCGCAACCGGTGCCGGTGCCAAAACCGGCAATGCCCGTGGCCGGCGCGCCCAGCGATGCACCGATCCCGCCGCCGCCCCCGATTCCGGGCAAGGCCTGGATCCTGATCGACTACGACAGCGGCCAGGTCATCGCCGGGCAAAACATGGACGAGCGGCTGGAGCCAGCCAGCATCACCAAGATCATGACCAGTTACGTGGTCGGTGCCGAGATGCGCAACGGCAAGGTCAAGGCCGATGACATGGTGCACATCAGCGAGCGCGCGTGGAGGGAAGGCGGCGCCGGCACTGAAGGCTCGTTCTCGGCGTTGGAGTTGAATTCGAACGTCAAGCTCGAAGACGTATTGCACGGATTGATCATCCAGTCCGGAAACGACGCCGCGATCGCGTTGGCCGAACACGTTGCCGGCAGCGAGGAATCCTTCGTCGCGCTGATGAACCAGTACGCGGCACGGCTGGGCATGACCAATTCGCATTTTGAAAATGCGCACGGATTGTCGATGCCCGGGCACTACATGAGTGTGCGCGATGTCTCCACATTGTCGCGCGCGCTGATCCGCGAATTTCCGCAGGAATA
>JBDTWV010000291.1:0-4360 GCA_040006495.1 Dokdonella sp. | reverse complement strand
CAATCGTGAACTTGCCATTGACGATCGATTCGACACCGCGCTGGGTGCGGAACACCAGGATCACGTCGGTCGAGGAGACACCGGCCTGGAAACCGATGCTGCCGCCAGTCAAGCCGATGAAGCTGGGATTGGACCAGGTGCCATCGCGGGTCTTCACCGAAACCAAGCCCTCACCACGTCGGCCGCCGATCACGAAACCGGCCTTGATCACGTCAGGAATCACCGCGATCGCATGCGCATTGGCCAACAAATCCTTCGGAATCGCCTTGTCCGGCGCCTGCATGACTTCGGTTAGCACGCGCAATGCATTGTTCGCGCGCTGGATCTCTTCCTCGCCCGCGCGGGCGGGAGTGGCGACGCTCGCGAGCAGGGCCACCATGAGGGTAAAAGCGATACAACGCATGGGTATCTCCGGGGAAAATGCCGGTTGAAGCTAACACGTGAAGCTGAGCCTGCGATGAAGCGGAAGCGGTCGCCCGGATCACGCGCGCAAGTGGCGGCGGCTACCGGCTAGCCCAAACGCTGCGAGCAGCATCCCGAGCAGGGTCAGCGCCCACGGCGACCCGATCGGTGCGCCGACCGGATCACTTGCGGTCGCCTGGCATTGGGTCGGACCCGCGGTAAACCCCTTCATCCCGATCTGGCGCAGTGACGCCGGGCCGGTAATCGGCCCAAGCAGGGTCATCTTGCCGGTCGCTGGATCGATCGTGGCCAGGTCGCTCCAGTCGGGCGTCACCGAACCGGTCGTCGGCGGCACATAGTTGAGGACTGCCCATAGCGTGCCGTCCGGCGCAAAGCTCATCGCGACCGAATTGAGGATGCTCGATGCAGCCGCGCCGAAGTCGCCAATCAGGGTCGCCGCGGCAGTCTTCTTGTCGATCCGATAGAAGCCGTGGTCGCCGCCGCTGCCGCTGCCGTAGAGAGCGCCGGCGTGGCTGACCAGGCCGGCAATCGGAGCTCCGGTGGAGCCGACCAGCGAGGTCGCGCCGGTCGCGGGGTCGACCTTCCACAGCTGTTTCAGCGTGCCCGATGCCAACCACAGGGTCCCGTCGCAATCGGATGCCATGCCCAGATCGAGCGCGTTGAACTGGCCCGAACCCTGGCCTGCGGAATTCAGGCTGCCGATCACATGGGCCTGCCCGGTTGCCGGGTCGATGCCGACGAACAGCTTGGAGGCACCCGCCGCGGCATACAGGGTGCCGTTCGCCGTCGTGGTCAGGCCGCTGATATTGGCAATCGGAACGCCGCCGTAAAATCCCGCCGAGCCGATTGCGGTCGCCGTGCGAGCGCTGAGATCGATGCGATAAAGCGTATCGAACGCTTCGCCATAGGCGAGCGTTGCCGCGTTCGCGGAGAACGCGAAGACAGCGATCCCAGCTGCAATGAGGCAGGCCAGCGGGCGCATAGGGCGTGGTATCTTTAGGTGGTCGTCTGCTCCGCGGTGGTCCGCGGTAGCCTCGTTCAGTCTACGCAGCAATCCAAAGACGATCAATACCTTAGCGCAAGATGACATTCCGCCGCCGAGAGACCGCGTCGCGGCACCGCCGTGCCACAACCCTTCCCGATTCCGTCAATCCTGATTTCCGCCGCCATGTCGCGCTATTTCGGACAGTCCCAATACCCACACGGAAGTGCCCCCTCGACGGCGGTGCTGCTGGTTAATCTCGGCACGCCCGACGCGCCGACCAAACGCGCCGTGCGGCGCTATTTGGCGCAGTTTCTGTCCGATCCGCGCATCGTTGAACTGCCGCGCTGGCTGTGGTGGCTGATCCTGCACGGCATCATCCTGCGCATTCGTCCGGGCCAGTCGGCCGCGCTGTACGCGAAGATCTGGACTGCCGAAGGATCGCCGCTGCAAACCGGCACGACGGCGCTTGCCGCGACGCTGCAAACCGCGTTGCGTGCACAACGGCCCGGCGCGATCGTGGTGCGCCACGCGATGCGCTACGGCATGCCAGCCATCGGCGCGACCTTGCGCGAACTGAGCCGCGCCGGCGCGCGGCGAATCATCGTGGTGCCATTGTTCCCGCAATATTCCGGCACCACCACCGCGTCGGTGCTCGACGCCGTCGCGGCCGAGTTGGCGACGTGGCGTTGGGTGCCGGACCTGCGCTTCGTCGCCGACTACCACGCCGACACGCGCTATATCGAAGCCTTGGCGCGCAGTGTCGAGGCGCATTGGGAACGCCACGGCCGCGCCCAGCGCCTATTGCTGTCGTACCACGGCATCCCGGAAAAATACTTCAGCGCCGGCGATCCGTATTTTTGTCAATGCCAAGCCACCGCACGCCGTCTGCGCGAGCGGCTCGACCTCGGCGAGGACGAATTGATCGTCGGGTTCCAGTCGCGGGTTGGCCGTGCCGCCTGGTTGAAACCGTATACCGAGACGATCCTTTCCACTCTACCAGGCGAGGGCGTGAAGCACGTCCAGGTGCTGTGTCCGGGTTTTGCGATCGACTGCCTGGAAACACTGGAGGAAATGGCGATCCGCAATCATGCGCGTTTCCTGCATTCGGGCGGTGAGCGTTTCGAGTACATCCCTTCGCTCAACGCCAGCGAAGATCACGTCAATGCGCTGACCGATCTGGTCTTGCGCAACGGCCAGGGTTGGCCGGAACTCGACGCAGGTTCGGACGCCTCCCGCGCGAACGCACGCCAGGCGGCAGCGCGCGTGCGCTATGAGCGCCTGCGCGATGCTCGCAACTGAACTCTGCATCGAGCTACCCGAGGCGACGCTCGCCGCGAAAGCCTGGGGCGATCCCGGGCTGCCGCCATTGCTGGCCCTGCATGGCTGGCTCGATAACGCCGGCAGTTTCGATCGCCTCGCGCCGCTGCTATGCGCTGATCGCTACGTGGTCGCGCTGGACCTGCTCGGCCACGGACACTCGGCGCATCTTGCAGCGGGCGCGTGGTACCACTACGTCGACTATTTCGATCAGATCCGCGCGACCCTTGACCATTTCGGCTGGGCCCGTGCGGACCTGCTTGGCCACTCGCTTGGCGGCACCTTGGCCAGCCTGTTCGCAGCGCTGTATCCCGCGCGTATCAATGACCTGTTGCTGATCGAGGCGCTGGGACCCCTGACCACGACCCTCGACGACGCGTTGCCGCAACTGCGCCGCGCACTTGATCAACGCGCCGCGTTTGCTGACAAGCGCCCACTGCGGATTTTTCCCACCCTCGATGACGCGATTGCCGCGCGGGTCAGCGCGAACGATCTGTCGGAATCGGCCGCGCGCGCCATCGTCGAACGCGGCATCAACGCCGTGGAAGGCGGTTTCGTGTGGTCCAGCGACCCGCGCCTGACCCTGGTCAGTCCGCAGCGCTATACCGAGGAGCAGGTGCTGGCGATGCTGCGCGGCATTCGTGCACGGACCTTGCTCGTACTGGCCGACCCGGCGACCCGTTACCTGCCGAGCGCGATGATGGATGCTCGCGCCGCGCAACTGGCGGATATCCGCACGGTGCGGTTGGCCGGCCATCATCATCTGCATCTGGATGGCGCGGAAAGCGTCGCGCAAGCGATTCGCGCACGCAGCCCAACCGCGGACGTGGCAGGCGGCGCCTGATGCATGCCGAAGCTGCCTGACGCTTGAGCAGCACAACCGACCGCCCAGGATCGCGCAAAAAAAAGGCGCGGTCTGCAACGACCGCGCCGCTGGATTCGAGCTGCGCTATCGCGCTATTCGCACGACATCCCGTTGACGTTGGTGTTGCGGATCCAGGTCAGAGTGCCAGAGCCTGACGGGACGCCCGTCGGCAGGGGATTCACCGACGCGTAACTGAACCTGATCTTGTTGCAGTCGATGAACTGGAAAGTCACCGTACCCCAATTGGATCTGACCACAGAAGACGGTGAAAAATTGCCGGCGAAGCCCCCTCCTGTTACGTAAATCGCGCCTGCGGTCACGCTGGTCGGATGGGCTGGATCGACGATGCCGTCGCCAGAGATCCAGAACGGTGTACCACCGTCATCGTAGGTGTACCAGTTGAACACGAACGGCCGCACGACGTTGCCGGAGCCGTCGACCTGCTCCGCGACCTCGATCTGCATGCCCTCACCACTTTTCTGCGGGTCATACCAGGTTCCCGACATGTAGCCGTCCAACGGCAACGGGTTGTAGGCGTCGGGGTAAGTGCTTGGGCTGGGGTTGTAGGCCGGAATCTGGAATTCCACCGCCGGTGCATTGTTCGCGGACGGATCAATCAGAAAGTTGAACGCAAGGTTGTACTGATGATTGAACGCCGCGCCGTAATTGAAGTTCTCCAGCACGTACGTCGCACTGCTGTAGAGCGGCGCGTCGAACATCCCATCCGAAAGCACGGTGTTCGGCTCGTTTGCGGCACGCACCAGGCTCGC
>JBDTWV010000290.1:0-4381 GCA_040006495.1 Dokdonella sp. | reverse complement strand
CGATGACCATGCCGCCGTGGCCGTGGCGCGCGCGCTTGATCGCATGATCCATCGCCGCGCGCATCGCGATCAGGTCGTTGCCATCGACCTGCAGGCATTCGACGCCGGCGGCGATACCTTTCTGCGCGAGTGTCTTGGCCCCGGTCTGGGCGCTGCGGGGCACCGAAATCGCCCACTGGTTGTTGACGATCACCGCGACCAGCGGCAACTGCATTGCGCCGGCGACGTTGATCGCGCCATTGAAATCGCCTTTCGACGAACCGCCATCGCCAACCACGGTGACCGCGACGCGCGGTTCTTTGCGCACCTTGAACGCCAGCGCCGCGCCGGCCGCGTGCATGCACTGGGTCGCGATCGGCACGCACCACGCGAAATCGTGCGCGGGACCGGAAAAATCGCTGCCACGCTCGTCGCCGCCCCAATACAGCAACACTTCGCGGGGTTTGACGCCGCGGATGAACTGCGCGCCGTATTCGCGATACATCGGCGCGAAGACGTCGTCTTCCTGCATCGCGCTTCCGATCGCGACATGCGCGGCTTCGTGGCCAAGGCACGACGCATACGTACCGAGCTTGCCGGTACGCTGCAGCGCGACCGCCTTGCTGTCGAATACGCGCACGTACAGCATCGTTTTGTACAGTTCCACAAGCTGGCGCACGTCGCGCGCGATCGCGGGCAAGTCCTCGCGGACGAGCTTGCCCTCGGCGTCGAGGTATTGCAGGTATTCGATTTCGAATGTGGCGGCGATGGACAAGGAAGCCTCCGTAGCGGCGCGCAAAGGGGCGCGCCTGTAGGTCGGATACCGACCAGAAGTGACCAGTATATCGCCAACGTCGCGAACGATCAGAGAGCGATCCGGATGAAACAGTAAGCAACGCACTCGCGCCTTCGCAAGTCCGCACGCAACATCATGCTGCGCTGGGCGCGGTTAAACTGCGCACTTTCCGTTGTGGGCAATGCGATGAACGAATCCGCGAACCTGCGTCCGCTCGAACAAGGCATCCAGACCGATCTGCGTGATCGCACGACCTATGGCGGTTATCTGCAGCTGGAGACGTTGCTATCCGCGCAGAAGCCGCTCAGCGATCCGCCGCTGCATGACGAGATGTTGTTCATCATCCAGCATCAGGTCGCGGAACTGTGGCTCAAGCTGCTCGTGCATGAATTGCGTGGCGGTATCACCCGGCTGCGCGAGGACGACATTGACGCGACGCTCAAGATTCTCGCCCGGGTCAAGAAGATCCAGACCCAGCTGTTCGAGCAATGGTCGGTGCTGGAAACCTTGACACCGGCCGACTATCTCGCCTTTCGCGGCGTGCTGGGGCCGTCCTCAGGCTTCCAGTCATTGCAGTACAGGATGGTCGAGTTCCTGCTCGGCAACAAGAACGCCGACATGCTGAAAGTGTTCGACCACGATCCGGCCGCCCAGGCACAGTTGCGCGACGTGCTCGACGCGCCAAGCCTGTATGACGAGGCGCTGCGCTACCTTGCGCGGCGCGGTCATGCAGTGCCGGCAACCTTGCTTGAACGCGATGTGCGCGCATCGCACCAGCGCACGCCCGAGCTGGTTCCGGTGTTCAAGCGCATCTACGAAAATCCGCGCGAGTACTGGTCCGAATACTACCTGTGCGAGCAGTTGGTCGACATCGAGGAGAGTTTCCAGCTCTGGCGCTTCCGCCACATGAAGACCGTCGAGCGGATCATCGGTTTCCGCCGCGGCACCGGCGGTTCCTCCGGCGTCGCGTTTCTCAAGAAGGCGCTTGATCTGACCTTTTTTCCCGAGCTTCTCGACGTGCGCACGGTGATCGGCGAGAACGAGTGATGCGGCAGCGCATCATCATCGGCGTTTGACTCGACAAGCTCGCGCGGGTTACACGTTGCGTTCCATCAGCGGCGCCGCGGGGCACGCGGCGCCGAATCGGTTTCGACCATCCGCATCCAGCAAGTAGCCAGGGGAGACACCGCATGAGCGGCTCGGCCAATCCGCCCGCATCGGGCACACCTGTACCACAATTTCCGCAGCTCCTCGGCCATCCGCGCCCGCTGTGGATGCTGTTCATGTCCGAGTTCTGGGAACGCTTTGCGTTTTACGGAATGCGTTGGGCACTCACGCTGTACATCGTCTCGCAGTTCTTCAATGGCGATGAAGCCGGCCAGGCCTCGGCTAGTCGTACCTATGGTGCCTACCTCGCGCTGGTCTATGCGACGGCGGTGTTTGGCGGCTACGTCGCGGACAAAATAATCGGTTACCAGCGTTCGATCCTGCTCGGCGCCGTGGTGATGGCAGCCGGGTTGTTCATGGTCATGGTGCCGCAGCACGAAATCTTCATGCTGGGCCTGGCCACGATCATCGTCGGCAACGGTCTCTTCAAGCCGAACATCTCGTCGATGGTAGGCCAACTCTACGCACCCGGCGACTCGCGCCGCGACCGCGGATTCACCCTGTTCTACATGGGCATCAACGCCGGTGCGTTGATTGCGCCGGTGCTGACCAGCGTGTTGGCAACCCAGGTGTTCGGAACGCCGGGACACCAGAATTATCATGTCGTGTTCGCCGCCTCCGGGGTCGGCATGCTGATCAGCCTGGTCTGGTTCTGGTTTGGCCGGCGCCAGCTCGGAGATATCGGCAAGCCCGCGGCCGAGATTGCCAATCCGATGCGCGTGGTCTACGTCGCCATCGGCGTGCTGCTGGCGATTCCGCTGGTCTACCTGCTGATGGACCGCGCGGGTGCGGTGGCGCTGCAATGGCTGCTGACCGCGCTGTTCATCGGCGTCGGCGTGATGCTGGTGAGAGAAGCCATTCGCACGGGCAAGGTGCAGATCCAGCGCGTGATCGCGATGCTGATCATCTTCGCGTTCAACGTGCTGTTCTGGATGTTCTTCGAGCAGGCCGGCAGTTCGTTCAACTTTCTCGCGCAGAATATCGTTGACCGCCAGATGTTCGGTGGTTGGCAGTTCCCGATCGGATGGTTCCAGTCGGTCAACCCGGTCGCGATCGTCCTGCTCGCGCCGCTTGTAACGCTGATTTGGGCGTGGCTCGACAAGCGCAAGATAGAGCCGTCCATTCCTCGCAAGTTCGGCATGGGCCTGATCGGCAACGCGCTCGGCTTCGCGGTATTGATGTATGCGCTGTCAAGCCTGGTTGACACCAAGGGAATGATCCCGTTGTGGACGCTGGTGCTGTGCTACGTGCTGCAAACCGCCGGCGAGTTGTGCCTGTCGCCAATTGGCCTGTCGATGGTGACCAAACTGGCACCGATTCGGCTGGTCGGCCTCGGTATGGGCGGCTGGTTCCTGTCCACTGCGATCGGCAACAACCTGGCTGGCCTTTTCGCGGCGGGTGTCAGCGGCGAAAGCGGCATGACCGTGACCTCGGCGCTCGACGGTTACACGTTTGGCTTCTGGATCCTGCTCGGCGGCGGGGTACTGCTGTTCCTGATCGCGCCGTTGATCAACAAGTTGATGCACGGGGTGAGGTAGGAAAACGGTGAATCAGGACGCGGGGATCGAGGCGGCTTTCTCGATTCCCCATCCCCGCTTTCAAACGGGCGCGAGCTTGTCGAGGATACGCTGCAGCGCGCGCCGTTCGTTTGCGTCGAGTTGAGTCAACAACTCGCTCTCGTACTTGCGCGCGAGCGGTGCGATCGCACTGTGGATCTTCCAGCCCGCCGCGGACAAGCGCAGTACCGACCGCCGCTTGTCGCCATCGTGCGTGCGCCGCATGACCCGCTTCGCAGCAACCAGACGCGCCAGCGCGCGGCTGACCGCGACCTTGTCCATTTCCGTGTAGCCGGCGACTTCGCGTGCGGACAATCCTTCGCCATCGAAGCGCGCAACTACCGCCATCACGCGCCATTCAGTCGTCGAAAGGTCGAAGCGGTCCTGATACTCGCGGGCGATGGCCTGACTGACCCGGTTCGACAGGATCGACAACCGATACGGCAGGAAACCCTCGAGTTCGAGCGGAGCATGCTCGGTCATGTGGCGGTGCGCCTTGCCAATGGTTTCAGTTGAAACTATATTGGGTTGTCCCGTGCCCGTCCATGTGTACATGGATCGAAGGCGGCCGTCCTCGGTTGCGCCTCCGGAAGAAACCGCACCCTGCAACCCGTTGGAGAACCCGCATGAACACCCAGCCCAATCTCGGCATGCAAGTCACCACGTTCGAGAACCCGATGGGTATCAATGGCTTTGAGTTTGTCGAGTTTGCGGCCCCTGCGGGCCGCGCGAACGAGCTGCATGTGTTGTTCAAGCGCATGGGCTTCAGCGCGGTGCTCAAGCACAAGAGCCGGCCTATCACGGTCTATCGCCAGAACGGGGTAAATCTGCTCGTGAATGAGAATCCAGATTCCTTTGCGGCAGACTTTGCGGCGCAGCACGG
>JBDTWV010000289.1:0-4389 GCA_040006495.1 Dokdonella sp. | reverse complement strand
AACGAGCGCTGCTTTTCGAACAAGGCGGCGCGCGCACTCGCGATCGCCGCGATCGCCGAGGCCGTGGCGCCACAGGTTTCGGTGCGGATCTCGTCGGTCGCGTCATGGCCGTTGACCACCACGCGAGTCTCACCACCATCCTTGGGATCGCGGAACACGATCTTTGTGGTTTCTGCGCAACGCGTAACCGCGTCCGCATCGGACAGGTCGAGGCCGGCCATGCTCGCCGCATAACCGACGGCCCGGTACAACGCCCCCGAATCAAGCAGATGCCAACCCAGCGTGTCGGCCACCGCGCGGCTGATGGTGCCCTTGCCTGAGCCGGACGGCCCATCAATGGTGAGGACGGGAACCGCCTGGTTGGGTTTGCTCATGGCACAGGCTCGCAGAAGACCCGCAATTGTATAGCGTCGGCACGGCCACGATCCGTCGCCGATGCGCTATTCAATGCGTTATTGCCTCATCCAGCGCAAGGCCCAGCGCCAGGGCACGCTCGATGAAACCCGGGAACGAGGTCGCGACGTTCGCACAATCGGCGATCCGTACCGCATCCTGGGCGATCGCGCCGGCGACTGCGAAACTCATTGCGCAGCGATGGTCGCCAGCGCTATCAACCGCGCCACCACGCAACGTACCGCCGAGGATGGCCGCACCGTCCGGCATTTCTTCGACGCCAATGCCGAGTTCGACGAGGCCTTTCGCCATCACCGCGATGCGGTCCGATTCCTTGACCCGCAATTCGGCCGCACCGCCGATGGTGGTCGTTCCCTGGGCTGCCGCCGCAGCGATGAACAGGATCGGGAACTCGTCGATCATGTCCGAAACAAGTTCGACCGGAACCTCGATGCCGCGCAACGCCGCATGCCGCACTTCCAGATCGGCGACACATTCACCGCCCTCTTTACGCGCGTTCACTTCGCGGATGTCTGCTCCCATCAGGCGCAGCACGGTCAGCAAACCGGTGCGACGCGGGTTCAAGCCAACGCCGCGCAGGATCAGCTTCGACTGCGGCACCAAGGTTGCCGCGACGATGAAAAATGCTGCCGACGAAAAGTCCGCGGGCACGCTGACGTCGTTCGCTTGCAGGCGATGCCCGCCAGAAAGACGCGCCCTGCCCGGCTCGAACACGATCGGCCAGCCAAACGCGGCCAGCATGCGCTCGGTGTAATCGCGGGTCGGGTGCACTTCGCGCACTTCGGTCTCGCCATCGGCGTAAAGTCCTGCCAGTAAGATCGCCGATTTCACTTGCGCGCTGGGAATTGGCGGCGTGCAAGCAATGCCCTGCAGCCTGGCGCCGCCTCCAATACGCAGTGGGGGAACGCCACCTGGCTCGGCTCCAATCCGCCCCTGCATCGCGGTGAGCGGCTCAATCACACGCCCCATCGGCCGCCGCAATAACGATTCGTCACCGGTCAGCATGGAATCGAAACGCTGGCCCACGAGGAGGCCGGCAAGGAGGCGCATGCCGGTGCCTGAGTTGCCACAATCCAGTGCTGCGTCAGGCATCTCCAAGCCGTGCATACCAACTCCATGCACAACACGTTGCGATGCCGACGGGGTCTCGATGGACACGCCCATCGCACGGAAGATGCCCGCGGTCGCGCGCGTGTCGTCGCCTTCGAGGAACCCACTGATCCGTGATGTGCCATCAGCCAGCGCAGCAAGCATGATTGCGCGATGCGAGATCGACTTGTCGCCGGGTACCACGATTTCGCCACACAAGGGCCCCGCAGTTGTGCTGATCCAGTCCAACCGGTTGTTCACGGCAAGGCCGCCAGCAGACGCTCATTCTCGAAGCGGCTGCCGACACTGATGCGTAGCGTCTGCGGCAGGCCGTAGCCTCCCATCGGGCGCACGATAACGCCAAGTTCTATCAGGTGACGTTCGAGATCGCTCGCATCACGCCCGAGATCGAGCAGCAGAAAATTCGTTTGCGACGGCAGGCACGCGTAACCGCGCGTCGTGAGTGCATCAGCAAGCCATTCGCGCTCTGCAGTGTTGTGTGCGCGCGCGCGATCGAGATGCCCTCGATCACCGAGCGCTGCTGCGGCACCCGCAAGAGCGATGCTATTGACGTTGAAGGACTCGCGCAGGCGTTCGAGTACCGCGACGACGCTCGGATGCGCAACCAGATAGCCGATCCGCAGCCCAGCCAACGCGTACGCTTTCGAGAACGTGCGCGTCACGATCAGGTTCGGATGGCAATTGGAAAGATGCAACGCGCTGCTCAGGCCGGGTGCTTCGACGTATTCGTGGTATGCCTCATCGACGACCACCAGCACGTTTCTAGGCATGCGAGCGATGCAACGCTTTAGCGCTGCGTCGTCGAACCAGGTTCCAGTCGGGTTGTTCGGATTGGCCAGGTAAACAAGACGCGTATCGTCGCGCACGGCCGCCGCTATGGCTTCGAGATCGTGCCCAAACGGCGCCGTCGCATGATCGCGCGGCAACGCCGGCACGCGGATCGGCAGCGCGCCTGCCGCTGCAGTCGCGATCGGAAATACCGCGAATCCGTACTGCGAAAAAACAACCGAATGCGTGGCGTCGGTAAAGCACTGCGCGAGCAGCATCAATAGTTCGTGCGAACCGTTGCCCAGCGCAATGCGTTCAGCACGAACACCGAGATGTTGCGCAAGATCAGCTTTCAGCGCCGCACCGCGTGGATCGGGATAGCGAAAGCTGGTCGCCAGCGCCGCGCGCATGGCATCAAGCGCATGTGCACTCGCCCCGAGCACATTTTCGTTTGACCCCAGTTCGCTGATTGCAGCACCAAACCGCTGGCGCAGTGCCGGAAGGTCATGGCCGGGATCGTAGGCACGCAGCTTGGCGGTGGCCGCGTTCGCCAGATTCCCCGCGTCGAACGGCGCGTCGCTCCGCTCAGTGTGTGCGGTCACGGCACAGCGACCGGATAGGAGCCGAGCACCTTGATCTGCGCCGCATGCGCGCCGAGTTCGGCCAACGCCTGCTTCATCGCGTCGTCGTCGATGTGCCCGGCCAGATCGATAAAGAATCCGTATTCCCACTTCGACTGATGCGAGGGCCGCGATTCGATGCGATTCATGCTGATGCCATGGCGCGCGAATGGACTGAGCACGTTGAACAGCGCACCGGGCTGGTCCTTGACAAACACCAGCACCGAGGTGCGATCGTGGCCCGAGGACGGGAAAATCTGGCGACCGAGCACGAGAAAGCGCGTGGTGTTGTCCGCGTGGTCTTCGATAGACCCCATGATGACTTTCTTGAGTCCGTAGACGAGTCCGGCTGATTCGCCGGCGATCGCCGCGGCGTCATCGGCATTGCGCGCGCGCCGGGCGCCTTCGGCGTTGCTTGAAACCGGGATCTTTTCGACTGTTGGCAGATTTCCGCGCAGCCACGCTTGCGTCTGCGCGAACGACTGCGGGTGCGAGTAGATGCGTTCGATGTCCCCAATGCGCCCGCTGCGCGACAACAGGTACTGATGCACGCGCAGCTCGACTTCGCCGCACACCTTGAGGTTCGAGGTAAGAAACATGTCGAGCGTGATCTGGATAGTGCCCTGCCCCGAATTCTCGACCGGCACCACACCGAAGTCCGCATTGCCCGCTTCGACCTCCTGGAAGACCTCCTCGATGCTGGCCATCGGCAAGCCATGCGCGGAGCGCCCGAAATGCTTGAGCACCGCCTGCTGGCTGAACGTCCCTTCCGGACCCAGAAATCCGATTTTCAGGGGTTCTTGTTGCGCAAGACAGGCCGACATGACCTCGCGGAACACATGCACGAGCAGTTCGTCGCTGAGCGGTCCCTCGTTGCGATCGACGACCATGCGCAGCACCTGCGCCTCGCGTTCAGGTCGGTAGTAATCGACCGCGGCGGCGAGCTTTCCCTTGGCCTTGCCGACCTGGTGCGCGAAGTTCGCTCGCTCGGCGATCAGCGCCTGGATCTGACGATCGATACCGTCGATGCGCGCACGTACCTCGGTGAGGTTCGCAGCACCTGGGTTAGAATTCGTGGTGTCGATCATCATGTCACCCGATCACGCGGACGCAAAGGATGCCCTCGATCGCGGCAATCCCGCTGGCCAGGGTGATCGGCACCGGCGAGTCGGCATCGATCAAGCTGTAGGCCAATTCGCCCCGCGACGCGTTGAGCATCTGCGCGATGTTGACGCCCGCATCGCCGAGTACGTGTGAAAGCTGGCCGATCATGTTCGGACGGTTGCTGTTGGCTACACAGATGCGTGCGGCGCCGGTGCGCGCCATGCGCATCTCCGGGAAATTCACCGAATTGCGCACATTGCCATGCTCAAGGAAGTCGCGCAGTTGGTCGACCACCATGATGGCGCAGTTCTCCTCCGCCTCGCCCGTGGACGCACCCAGATGTGGCAGCGCGATCACGCGCGGATTGCCGAGT
>JBDTWV010000288.1:0-4400 GCA_040006495.1 Dokdonella sp. | reverse complement strand
GTCGACCCCACCCGCCGATACCGCTGTCAGCCGATACTTGCCGTTGACGATCAGCGATGGCGTCGAATCGACGCCATACGCCTTCAATTGCGCGTCGGCCTGCTTCATCTTGGTGTTGATCGCGAACGAGTTCGCGGTTGCCACCACGTCCTCGGCCTTTACGCCGAACGTCGCATACAGCTTTGCCACGTCATCGATGGTCGGCATCGGCTTGATCGGGCGGTTCGTGTTTGGGTCGGAAATACGAAGCGTGCCCTCACTCTTCCAGACCGCATCAAAGGTCGCCTGATGGGTCTTGTCGAGGATGCCGAGCGCCTGCGCGGTGTAGTACGCGCGCTGGAAAACCGGCCAGTCTTCATCGGGTCGGAACGATGCGGGCAGGTGGATCAGCTCGGCATTGGCAGGCAATGCGGCCTTGAGTTTGTCCATCGTCGACTGGAATGCGTTGCAGGCTGGGCACGCATATGAAAATACCTCGACGACTTCGATCTTGTCGCTGCTGTGCGTCGGCTGCGGCGGTTCGACCGCGAACCAGTTCTTGCCGGCTTCGAATGGCGCGTCGCCTGCGGCGTGCGCGAGAGTGGCGAAGGCAAGGCCGAACAACAGGGCGAACGCGGGTTTCAACATCGGATTCTCCGGATAAGGGCGTGAGCGACACAACGGCACCCGCGCGACCACTCGGGCGAGTGTTGCGGCTCGCCGCTGAACGTGAGGATAAATTTTGCCGCGTTTGGACTACTTCGCGGGAGCGGAGGTTCCCGCTGCCGTGTGCAGGCCTTCAACGTAAGAAGAGACTGCGTTGATGTCCGCTTCGGTCAACCCCTGCGCGATAGCCGGCATGATCTTCGCCATCGCATCGTCGCCCCAGGTGGTGCCGCTTTTCCATTCTGTGAGTTTGGTGGCGACATAGTCCGTCCACTGGCCGCCCAATTGCGGGAAGCCTGTGCCGGCCATGCCGTGTCCGTCGGGGCCGTGGCACGCCATGCAGGCGGGGACGCCGAGTTTCAGGTCGCCACCGCGGTAGATCGCCTGGCCGGCGGCGACCAGCTTGTCGTCGGCAACGCCCGGCAACGCAGTCTTGCCGGCGAAATACGCGCCGATGTCGTGCATGTCCTGTTCCGATAACGCGGATGCGAAGCCGAGCATGATCGGGTTCTGGCGCTTCATGGTCTTGAACAGCGTGAGTTGACGCGCGATGTAGGCCTCATTCTGTCCGGCCAGTTTCGGATACTGCTTGTCGGTCGGATTGCCATCCATGCCGTGGCATGCGCCGCATACGGCAGCCTTGCCTTCGCCAGCCTTGGCATCGCCGAACGTCACTGCCTGGGCGGCCTTGGCTGTTTCCGCGGCGGCAGGAGCCGCCGCCGGTGTCGCGGTGGCTTGGGCAGGTTGCGCCACGTCGTTCGCGGGTGCCTGCGCGAACACCGCAGTGGTGGCCAGCAAAGCGGTGAGGACGAGCATGTTCTGAACAAAGACGCGCCGAAAGCTCATACACTCACTCCGGAAAAATCGTGGGGACAACGGGATTTGCGTCGCAACCGCGCCATATTGGACACGGACGACGACAACCGCGGAATTATCCCTGTGCAATCCGAGGCGGTCAAACCGTCCCCTTCCGAAGAAACCGTATTCCATGGCCGCCAATCCATTTCGCCAGGCGCACTTCCTCACCAGCGCCAACCGCCTCGATCAGCTTCCCGCCGACGAAGGCGCAGAAATCGCGTTCGCGGGACGCTCCAATGCGGGCAAATCGAGCGCGCTCAATGCGATCTGCGATCAGCACGGCCTCGCACGGACCTCGAAGACGCCGGGGCGCACCCAGCTGCTCAACGTATTTCCGCTGCTCGACCCGGCGCAGCGTCTGATTGACCTGCCCGGCTATGGCTACGCCAAGGTGCCCGAGGCGATGCGCCTGCACTGGCGCGGCGTGATGGACATGTACCTGCGCAACCGCGAATCGCTCAAAGGCCTGGTGCTGGTCATGGACTCGCGCCATCCGCTGAAGGAATTCGACTGCGACATGCTCACGTTTGGCGCCGCCAGCGGTCGGCGTTGCCACTGCCTGCTGACCAAGGCGGACAAGCTGTCGCGCAGCGAAGGCGCGCGCACGCTCGCCGCAGTGCGCAAGGAACTCGCTGCGAACTTCCCGAACGGCACCGCGCAATTGTTCTCCTCGACCGAGAAAGTCGGGCTCGACGAAGCGCGCTCGTTGTTCGCCGACTGGCTTGGGGTGCGTCGCGGCTGAGCGATGGACTTGGGTCGCGTTCGCGCAGCGCTGGCGCGACTTCTGCTAGAGCGCCGGCACGCCGATGCTCGTTGAACACCATCCCCAGCCAAACCCGCTTCTTGAAGCGGAGTGCGCACGGCCTCCAGGCATCCAATGTCCCTGCGACGGGTGGGGCTTTTGTTTGCGCCGTACATCCCCCATGTTTGCGACCCGTCTATTCCGCAAGGTAACCCATGTCCGGCCCCAGCACTGTTGCGGAAGAACCGATCAGCGGGCGCGTCGCGCTGGTTGACTACATTGCGGCTGGCGAAAAGCCGAGCGCCGATTGGCGTATCGGCACCGAGCACGAAAAGTTCGGATTCCGCCTCGACGACTTGCGCCCGCCCACCTGGGAAGGTCCGCAGGGGATCGGCGCGCTGCTCGAAGGGATGACCCGCTTCGGCTGGGAGCGCGTCGAAGAGCACGGCAAGTTGATTGCACTGCTGCGCGACAACGCGTCGGTCACGCTGGAACCTGCCGGCCAGCTTGAATTGTCAGGTGCGCCGCTCGAAACAATCCATCAGACCTGCGCGGAAGTCAGCGCGCACCTCAAGGAAGTGAAGGCCGTCGCCGACGAGATCGGCCTCGGTTTCCTCGGCATGGGTTTTCAGCCGAAGTGGCGCCGTGACGAGATGCCGTGGATGCCGAAGGGCCGCTACCAGATCATGCACAACTACATGCCGAAGGTCGGTTCGCTCGGCCTCGACATGATGACGCGCACCTGCACAGTGCAGGTCAACCTCGATTTCTCCAGCGAAGCGGACATGATCAAGAAATTCCGCGTCGGCCTCGCGCTGCAACCGATCGCGACCGCGCTGTTCGCCGATTCGCCGTTCACCGAGGGCCAGCCGAACGGCTACCAGAGCTACCGCTCGCACATATGGACCGATACCGATGCGGACCGCACCGGCATGCTCGACTTCGTATTCGAGGACGGCTTCGGCTACGAACGCTACGTCGACTACCTGCTCGATGTGCCGATGTACTTCAGCTATCGCAACGGCGAGTACATCGATCTGGCCGGCAAGTCGTTCCGCCGGTTCCTCGCCGGCGATCTGGCCGCACTGCCGGGCGCGAAACCGACGATGCGCGACTGGGCCGATCACATGACCACCGCGTTTCCGGAAGTGCGCCTGAAGAAATTCCTGGAAATGCGTGGCGCCGACGGTGGCCGCTGGAGCCGCCTCTGTGCGCTGCCGGCGTTTTGGGTCGGGCTTCTGTACGATTCCACCGCGCTCGACGCAGCCTGGGACCTGGTCAAGGATTTCAGTCGCGAGGAACGCCACGCATTGCGTGACGGCGTGCCCAAACACGCGCTGAAACTACCGTTCCGCAATGGAACGGTGCGCGACCTCGCGACCGAGGCGATCAAGATCGCCGCACACGGCCTGCAGCGCCGCGCGCGCACGAACCCCGACGGCGCCGACGAAAGCATTTTCCTCGACAAGCTGGTCGAGATCGTCGATGCGAACCAGACTCCGGCTGAGCGCAAACTGGAACTTTTCCACGGTGCGTGGAAAGGAAATATCGACCCTGTGTTCCGCGAGTTCGCGTATTGAACGCAGCGGCCGACAATCCCGGTGCGCGCGGCACGCGCGCGCTACTCGGGTGAACCAGCTTCGGTAACGGCAGATTGCGTGAGTGCCGCCAGCTAGGCGGCATCGCCCATGACTTCTGGCGCTCGCGAGCACGGTGGGCGCATGCAATAAGCGTCGCCTGCTGCTTTCCCGTCGGAGTGTGCCATGCCCGCGCGTCGCCTCTTGTCGTTCGCTGCGCTGTTCATCTTGTCGCCATGCGCGTTCGCCGGCACCCAATTGCTGCGCTTTCCCGATGTCTGCGGCGACAAGGTGGTATTCACTTACGCCGGCGACTTGTGGACTGCATCGACGCGAGGTGGCACTGCGACGCGTCTCACGGCGGGGCCGGGACTGGAACAGTCGGCGCGCTTCTCGCCTGATTGCGCACAGATCGCATTCACCGGTGAATACGGTGGCGACGATCAGGTGTACGTGATTGCGGCCAGCGGCGGCGAACCGAAACAGCTCACGTTCTATCCGGCCAAGGGCCCGCTGCCGCAGCGCTGGGGTTTCGACAACCAGGTGTATGGCTGGACGCCGGATGGCACATCGATCCT